>JAEZIE010000220.1 GCA_023416175.1 Bacillota bacterium | reverse complement strand
CTGGATACGCGCAAGCTCAACAACCTCAACGGTTGAGCGCGGGATTTAGGAGGAATAGATGATGCAAAACATACTGCTTTCGCCGCCTATCGTATTCCTGATATTCATCGGGCTTTCCTTCGGCCTTTCGGCGCTCTTTGGCCGGATCGCCGCGCGCGGCAAGGATTCTAAAAAGAAACTTGACCCATATTCCTGTGGTGAGACCGTACCGGAAAACCAGGGCCAGCCGGAATACTCCCAGTTTTTCCACTTTGCCTTTTTCTTTACGATCATGCACGTAACGGTGCTGATGATCGCAACCGACGTGAAGCACATCTCCTTCGTGGCTATATTGTTCCTCGTGCTGACGGTGCTTTCACTCTTAATGCTCTTCAGGAGGGAGAAAGATGATCGTTGACCGCATTATCCAATGGGCGAGGCAGAAATCCCCTTGGATTATCCACTTTAATTCCGGCGCGTGCAACGCATGCGACGTTGAAATCATCGCTTCGCTGACCCCGCGTTACGACGTGGAACGCATCGGCGTGCAGTTGAAGGGGTCCCCGCGCCATGCGGACGTTTTGATTTGCTCCGGTCCCGTCACCATGCAGCAGCGCGAGCGCCTCATCACCATATATGAACAGATGACGGAGCCTAAGTTCGTTGTAGCCGTTGGCACTTGCGCCTGCTCTTCGGGCGTGTTCCAGGGCTGCTACTGCGTGGAGGGCGGGGTGGATAGCGCCATCCCAGTAGACGCGTATATCCCCGGCTGCCCGGTAAAGCCGGAGGCCATTATTGACGGCGTTACAAAACTGATCGACAGTATGGAGAGTAAGAAATGAGTATGGAGGCGATTGCGATGGAAAACGACGTCCTGGTATTGGAGCAATTGCGCAAACAGTTCCCCGTATTGGCCGAGGAAGGCGCAGTCACAACCAAGCGCAGGGTATTTATTACCGTACCCGCCGAACTATTGTTGGACGTGCTGCGCTACGCCTACGATGTGCTTAAGTATGAAAACCTGTGCACCATCACCGGCATGGACTCTGTTGACTGCTTTGAGTTGATTTATCACCTCACCAATGATAACGACGGCGTCATGCTCAACGTGATTATAAAAGTACCCAAGGATCACCCCGTGGTTCCTACGGTGCTTGGTATCTATAACGGCGCGACCTTCTATGAGCTCGAGGTCGAAGGACTATTGGGCGTTAGCGTAGAGGGTCTCCCGGAAGACCGCCAGTATCCGCTGCCGGACAACTGGCCCAAGGGACAATATCCGCTGCGCAAGGACTGGACGCCGGATATGCTCAAAAGCAACGAGGAAGGAGCGCACTAAGCATGGGAAAAATCGTTGTACCTTTTGGCCCCCAGCATCCCGCGCTGGAAGAACCCGAAAGCTTCAGCCTGCTCCTGGAAGGGGAGCGCGTAGCGGCGGCAAGCGTCGCTTTGGGCTATAACCACAGAGGCATGGAAAAGGCCTGCGAAAGCAAGACCTATATACAGAACATCTACCTGCTTGAGCGCATCTGCGGCATCTGCTCGCACGCGCAGTCCACAAGCTACGTGTTATCAGTGGAAAGCCTAGCTGGCCTTGAGGTTCCCAAACGCGCACAGTATTTGCGCGCTCTGGTCGGTGAGCTTGAACGCATCCACAGCCATCTTTTGTTCCTGGGAGTGGCCGGGCATGAGATTGGTTTTATGACGTTTTTCATGTACGCCTGGAAGGACCGCGAAATCGTGATGGATCTTTTAGAGAACATCACGGGCAACCGCATCAACTACGGCATGAACACCATCGGTGGCGTCAGGCGTGACGTTTCTTCTGAGCAGATCGAAGCCATCAAAAAAGGCATTGACGAGCTTGAAGAGCGCACCAAGTATTATCTGCAGGTCGCCATTGAAGAAGAAACGATGCTTATGCGTCTGAAGGGTGTTGGCCGCCTTTCCCGCGAGGACGCCCTGCGCCTGGGCGCACAGGGCCCCGTGCTGCGCGCCGCCGGCCCTACGCGCGACATCCGCAAAGACGATCCTTATGGCGCGTATCCTGAACTTGATTTTAAAGTTGCAACCGCCGAAAGTGCGGACGTTTACGGCCGCGTGCTCGTACGCGTGCTGGAGTTGATGGAAAGCTACAAGATGATCCGACAGATTGTAGATAATCTTCCCGAAGGGCCGCTCTCCGTGAAAGCCCCCATTAAGATCCCCAAGGGCGAAGCGATCAGCCGCATTGAAGCGCCGCGCGGCGAGAACGTCAATTACGTGCGCTCCAACGGTACGGATAAGCCGGAGCGTGTCAAAGTCCGCGCCCCAACGCTGGGAAATCTTGCCGCCATCACGCATATGATTGAGGGCGGATACCTTGCGGACGTCCCCATCGTCATCGCCGCGATTGACCCGTGCTTCTCCTGCACGGACCGTGCGATCAAGGTCGTGAATCTCTCTAGCGGCGAAGACAAACGGATGGATTGGCAGGCGCTTAGGCAGTACAGCATCGACTGGTATAGTAAGCAGGGCGTCAACATGGAGAAAATCAGCATGCACAGGAAGGATAGATAACAATGGGCCTTTCCTTGTTTCAAATACTCGTTTTCCCCGGGTTCCTATTCCTTAGCTTACTTTCGTTGGTGTTTGAGTATGTGGACCGCAAGCTTTACGCAAGGCTTCAGAACCGCGTAGGGCCCCCGTGGTACCAGCCGCTTGCGGATATCGTGAAGCTTGTTTCGAAGGAAAGCATTGTACCCAATGGTGCCGACCGCTTCCTGTTCAAGGCAATCCCTATATTTGCGATGGCGGCGACGTATACGGCGTTCCTGTATATCCCCATCACGGGCACGCAGTCCATTTTTCCGTTTGCAAGCGACCTCATCGTGGTGCTGTACTTTTTAACCATCCCCACACTGACGTTTTTCCTTGCAGGATGGTTTTCCACCTCGCTGTATGCGGCGATTGGCTCCATACGCGCCATGACGCAGTTCTTTGCATACGAGGTGCCGCTGTATATGTCCCTGCTTGGCCCTGCGCTGTTGGCCGGTTCCTGGTCTATTTCAGAGATCACGGCGTTTTACCAGGCCAACCCGCTCCTGACTTTAGTAAACCTGCCCGGCCTGTTTGTGGCGCTGGTTGCGACACAAGGCAAGCTGGAGCGCGCACCGTTTGATATCCCGGATGCCGAAACCGAAATCGTCGGCGGAACGTTTACTGAATATAGCGGAAAGTTATTGGCAATGTTCCGCATGACAATAGATAGCGAACTGGTGGTAATGGCGGCGCTCATCTCCGCGATATTCTTCCCGTTCTATATCCCGGGGAATGCCGTAATTGGCCTCTTCGTGTTCCTGGTAAAGGTGCTTGTTGTTGTAACCCTGCTTACCATCATGCGAGCCGTCCTCGCGCGGCTGCGCATTGACCAGATGGTCAGCTTCTGCTGGAAGGTGCTTGCCCCTGTTTCCCTGGCGCAGATCCTGATCGATCTGATCGTGAAAGGAGTCCTATAATCTATGAAAAGAAAAGTCACGGGCACGATGCTCCCCTACATGATGAAAATGCTCGTGCGCAAGCCGGATACCATCGCCTACCCGATGGCGCCCGCCAAGGTTGCGGACCGGTTCCGCGGTGCGTTGAAATTTGACCGTGACAAATGCATCGGCTGCAAAATATGCATGCGCGTATGTCCTGCCACCGCCATCGATATTGAGAAGCTGCCCGAAGAAGAGAAAAAGTTCAAGGCCATCGTGAGCATGGACAAATGTATCTTCTGCGGACAGTGTGTGGACTCCTGCCCCAAAAAGGCGCTGGAGAACACCGAAACATTTGAGCTTGCAAGCTTTAGCCGCGATTCTCTCAAAAAGGAAATCTAATGAGCGAACTACGTGATTTCCTTCTGGAGAAGCTTGCGGGTACAAAAAAGCTTGCGGTGCTTGGCGTGGGCTCCGTGTTACGCGGGGACGACGCGGCGGGTATACTGATTGTAGAACGCTTGATGGAGGCATTCCCGCAGGATGCCTACCCCAACCTGAGCATTTTTTCAGGCGGCACCGCACCTGAAAACTTCAGCGGCAACCTGCGTTTATTCGCGCCCGATCACCTTTTGATTATTGATGCTGCAGACGCAGGGTGCGAACCGGGCAGCATTGTGGAGATTCCGCGTACGGAGATCGGCGGCCCAAGCTTCAGCTCGCACATGCTGCCGCTTAAAATCATGGTAGATTACCTGATCAATGAGACAGGCACGGATGTCACGATGCTGGGGCTGCAGTATAAGGACATTGAGTTTGAAGCGGAACTCTCGCCCGAAATGCGGGAGACTGTGGACGAACTGACCGAAGCGTTGCTTGCAGCAATCCCGATGGTATTCTGACGAAATGAACTATAAAAAGTAACCCCCGGGTATGCCCGGGGGTTCTTTTTATTCTGATGATATATCTGTGTTCTCAGTGCCTTTTCCGTAAATATGCGGGCCTCGAGAATTTCATTAATACTTCTCAAGCCCTGATGACGCCCTGTATCCGAATGCAAACGTATCCTGGGGCAGGCTTTGAACGGATGCACCCGGCTGCTGTGCCTTCAAGTGGAACTTTCCGATCAACTGCTTCAGAATCTGCGCCTGGGAAGAAAGCTCCTGGCTCGCGGCAGCGCTCTCTTCTGCGGTAGCGGAATTGTTCTGCACAACATTGGAGACTTGTTCAATCCCCTGCGTGGTCTGTACCACAGCGGTAGCCTGTTCGGAGGATGCCCTTGAAATATTCCCCACAAGGCCAGATACGCCCGACGATTTCTCCACAATCTCCTTGAGCGCGCGCTCCGTCGTTCCTACCATCTGCGAGCCGTTTTGGATGGCAACAATCGCGTTTTCGATGAGCGTTGTGGTATCTTTGGCGGCAAGTGCGCTTTTGCCTGCCAGATTCCTGACCTCTTCCGCAACAACCGCAAATCCCTTGCCCGCATTACCGGCGCGCGCGGCTTCCACTGCAGCATTGAGCGCCAGGATATTGGTTTGGAATGCGATATCGTCGATTGTTTTGATAATCTTGCCAATTTGCCCGGACGTTTTTGCGATTTCCTCCATCGCAAACACCAGCTGTCCCATCTGACGGTTGCCGATTTCAATTCCCTCTATGGTATCCGCTACAATGCGGTTGGCGTCCTGTGCATGTTCTGCGTTGCTCCTGATCTGAACGGAAATTTCATTGATCGTAGCCGACATTTCCTCAATGGAGCTGGCCTGCTCCGCAGCGCCCTGAGAAAGCGCCTCCGAGCCGCTGGCCACCTGTTCAGCCCCTGCCGATACCTGCTCCGATGCCTGATGAATACGGAAAAGCGCGTCGTTGAGGGAATTGGAGATGTGCTGCATCGATTGTTTGATGGGCGCAAAATCCCCCAAATAGTCCAGTTCCACATCCTGTGTCAGATCGCCCTCCGCCATACGGCCAAGAATATGCGAAATATTCTCCACGTATCCGCGCAAAATGCCCACAGAGCGGTTGAGGCTCTTTGCGACGGAGCCAAGTTCATCATTGTTTTTGACTGTGATGTTGATTGCGAGATCGCCCTCGGCCATGCGGGCGGCTGCTGCCTCCAGCTCCTTTGCCGGCCTTGTGATGCTCCTAATTATGAAAGTGGCCATAACGGTCGCGCCAATCATCGCAAGCAATGCAATGCCCAAGGATAAAAGCAGGTTGTTCTGCGAGGAGGCCATTCCGCTTGAAAAGTCCTGCGTCGCGTTATCTTTCACCAAAACGCCAATCTCCTCCAGACAGCCCCTCGTTTCGTCCATAGCGGGGCCGTACTGGGTATCATACATGTTGGATGCGCGCAGATATTGTTTTGCTTTGACCAGCGCCAATACCTCATCAAGCACAATAACTTGTTCTTTCTGGATATCATGGTAGCGCTGCAAAATTTCCCGGCCCGCCTGTTCATCCATAGTGGCTTCAATGGTATCTATCGCCGCAGCCAGTTGGTTGGAGGCGTCATCGACTTTACCAAAATACTCATCTACCTGGGTCTGGCTTTTTGCATTGGTCAGCAGGATCACATGCTTTTCCAGGCGCTGGATCTGCTGGCGCGCCTCTATCGCCGCTGTATGGATGAGGTAGTCGTGATTGTAAAACGTTTTATAAGTATTGCGCGTAAAAACAATACCTAAAATGGCAACCGCCAATGCGCCGAGGAATAGAACGAATATGCCCAAAAAAGTCAACCTGAGTTTGTTGGCGATGGTAAAGCCCTTCATGCCGTCTCCTTTTTGCAGTAGCTGCAAAAGCAAATATTGAAATTAAGCTGGCTAAACGCGGACCCAGCTTTCTTCCTGAGCTATATATCGAGCTATTTCCCTAATATCTGAGCTTATTCGACAAATATTGAAATATTTTGTTCATGTCACTTATGCCGGCGTCTGATGAACACGTTTTGCTGCCATAGGCCCGGGATATTGCATTTTTTGCTTGCCTGTGGTATGCTTTCTAAGCGTCTGCAGCAGGGTTCTTGTTTTCGGACGTCATAATCTAGTTTGGAAGAGTATCGAAGTGGTCGCAACGAGCCGCACTCGAAATGCGGTTGTCCGCAAGGGCACGTGGGTTCGAATCCCACCTCTTCCGCCAACGAAAAAAGCACCCGTAAGGGTGCCTTTTTCGTTGGCATAAATTCGGTGGGATTCGAAGGGCGGAACAGCAAACGCGCCTGTGACGCGTTTGCCCGCCCCGAGATTTGCCCAGGCGTGACGAGCGCAGCACGGAGTGCCAGCTCTGCCTGCCGATGACCGAAATTTCCGACAAAATTTTAGATACGAACATATGCCATACGGTGAAACCCGCATGGGCATATAAAAAAAGCCCGGTACTGATCGGATCACGCCAGTATCGGGCTTTTGTTCTGTCCGGTTCACTCAATTCTCCACGCTGATCTTTACGTTCACCCCATT
>JAEZIE010000218.1 GCA_023416175.1 Bacillota bacterium | reverse complement strand
CCGTCTGCTGATCCAGCTTCGCTTTTTCCACTTCCAGCGCCGCCTGCTCCAGTTCCAGCTCATAGGTTGCAAGGCCCGCTTCAATTTCCTCCACGTCGAGCTTCATCAGAGGGTCTCCTTTTTTTACGGAGGAACCAGCCTTGACGAATACCTCCTCCACGGTGGAGGAGACCGAGAATGTAACGGTTTCGCGCTCCAATGAGATAGAGGAGCTTTCGTTCTGCCCAACGATAATATCGCCACGCTCCACCTGATACTCGCGGTAAAGCGCTTCGCTTTGTGCATTCTGTTCTTTGGGTAGCACGAGTATGATTACGGCCGCGCAAATGAGCAGCGCACCGCCCGCAAGGAATATCCATTTCGTTTTCCTGGGACGCATCCGCTCTTCCTTTTCGCCCAGCATAGCGAGGATCTCTTCGCCGCTCCGTTTGCGCCTGCCCTTTTCAGTGACCTTACGCTGCATCCTGTCTTACTCCTTCCAAACCCCAAAGTGATGAAGCAAACTTATTTTTTGCCATTATAGCGAACATGCCTTTAAGAAGGCTTAAAGAAAGGGACTTTGTCACAATCAAGCCAAAATCTGTACTTTTTTTGCCACGGTTTTTCAGCCGTTGTGCCCAAAAAACAGAAGTGAAATATGATACGATATTGGCAACGCCTGGTTTTTTTTACTGAGTACAACAGATATGAGGTGAAGCCGGTGAGACTTTTGCTGGTGGAAGACGAGGGGGCGATGACGGACGCCTTACACGAAGCTTTTTTGAAAAGCGGCTATACGGTACAGGTCGCCTATGACGGTACGGAAGGCATGCGCATTGCGCTGAACGAGTGCTTTGATGTTATCGTACTGGACGTGATGCTGCCCGGACACAGCGGGCTTTCCATTTTGCGCGCCCTGCGTCAAAATAAGCGCTCCACCCCGGTAATGCTGCTGACCGCGCGCGCGGAGGTGAGCGACCGTGTGGTTGGATTGGATTGCGGGGCGGACGATTATCTGACCAAGCCCTTTGCGCTGGAGGAACTCTTGGCACGCGTACGGGCGTTGGCCCGCCGCTCCGGCGAGCTGGAAAAGAGCGACGCACTGCATTTTTCGGATATCACGCTGCTTCAGCGTGCCTATATGCTTTCCCGCGGGCAGGAGAGTGTACGGCTCAGTAAACGGGAAACCGAAATATTCTCTTATATTCTGCAGCGCAAGCATATGGCCGTGCAGAAGGAGGACCTGTACACCCGGGTCTGGGGATATGACAGCACGGCGGATAGTTCCATTGTGGAGGTATATATTTCTTTTTTGCGCAAAAAACTCGCCCACATTCATGCTCATGTGGAAATTCAGAGCGTGCGCGGCGTGGGCTACCGGATGCTGGATACATTATGAGGCGCACGGAGAAGCGAAAAATAGCCGCAACATTTGCGGAGGATGCTGCCGTTCAAAGGCTGCGGGTGCGCATGGTGCGCATCAATATGGCGCTGCTGACCGGCGTGCTGGCAGGCGTGATCACCATATTGCTGATATTGCTTGGCGCACAGGGCAGGCGCATGACGGAAGATACGCTTGGGCGCATGCTCAATTCCCGCACACAAGGCGGACCGGGCGAACGCCCGCTGTTCGGCGGCGTGCTCATCGAATATGACAAGAACGGCAACATCCTGCACCAGACCAACCCTCCCGAGGTTTCAAAAGAAACTGTAACGCGGATGAAGGGGCTTGCGCTCTCCCAGGGAAAGGAGCGCGGAGAGATTGTCTTTGACGAATACGCATTTGCGTACAAAATGAGGGAAGCGGGGCCCGGGCGCAAGATTGCGTTTGTGGATTTGGGCTCCCAGCGGGAGATGATGCGCAACGCCGCCTTCATTTGCCTGGGCGCTGGATCGTTGAGCCTTTTGGCGCTGTGGGGGCTAAGCAGGTACCTTGCGGGCCGCGCGGCCCAGCCGGTCCAGCAGGCGTTTCAACGGCAGCGTGCGTTTGTGGCGGACGCCTCGCATGAGTTAAAAACTCCCCTCTCCATACTCAACGCGAACTTGTCGCTGTTAAAAGACTCTCTCCCTGAGTCTGCTCCGCAGCAAAAATATTTGCGCGCCATGGAGGAGCAGGAAACGCGCATGGCCAACCTGATTGCAGACATGCTGGAGCTTGCGCGGCTGGACGAAGCGCGCTCCAGCACCGTGTATACGCAGACGGACCTGAGCGCGCTTACACAAGGACTGCTGCTTTCCTTTGACGCGCTGCTGTACGAACAGGGCCTCACACTGGAATCGACGATTGCCTCCGGAATTCGGATAGAGGGCGACGCGCTTTCCCTGGAGAGGTTAATCGGCATTCTTCTTGATAACGCCTGCCGCCATACGCCGCGCGGCGGCCATGTGAAAGTCGCTTTGGAAAGCGAACGGAACACCGTGCTCACGGTGGAAAACAGCGGCGCTGGGATCGAGCCCGCGCATCTACATCACCTGTTTGACCGCTTCTACCGGGTGGATAGTGCCCGTGCGCGAGAAAGCGGAGGCTATGGGCTGGGCCTTGCCATCGCCCAGGCGATTGTCACGGCACACGGCGGGGAAATCCATGCCGAAAGCGAAGTGGGGGAATACACGCGGTTCGTGGTAACGTTCAAATAGCGCAGATAAAAGAAAAGCCTCCGTCCGGATCCTGATCCAGCGGAGGCTTTTTGCGGTCATACGCTTTGGGACTTTTCGCTTTGCGGGTGACGGGGTTGAACGTGCCCCATGTGGTACGCTGCGCGCTGTTCAGCGCACGTTTCGCTTTTTTGCTGAGCTTTTGTCTGGGAATGAACTTTTCCATTCTGTTGCCACAACCCTTCTTTGATACGTCAGAAGTTAATTCATTGGGGGCTCTGCCTCCAAGCCTCCGCGTAGGGTCGTAACGACCCTAAGAACCCATAAATGGGGATTCCCAAGGGACATGTTCCTTGGGTTGGAGTTCGAGTGCGACGCCCTCGAACGGCACCATCAGCACGCTTACTGTACATTTGCTCCGTATTTGCGGGGTATGGTATACTCAATACCAAGCCTATCATGCGCGCAATACAGGCGCATAATACCTGATTACAGGAAAGGGAGCGGGCAATGGAGATTGTATCCTATCTGGCGCTGGACGTGGAAACGCCCAATGCGCGCGCGGACGCGCTCTGCTCCATCGGAGTGGTCTACAAGGAGTACGGCCAAACCGTTTTCGAGCGGGAATACCTTGTGAACCCGGAAACGTATTTCGACCCGTTCAACATCGGCATCCACGGCATTACGCCTTCCATGGTATACGAAGCGCCAACTTTCCCCGAAGTGTGGGAACAGATCGCCCCGTATGCGCTCACAATGCCCGTGCTTGCCCACAATGCGACGTTCGACCTGTCCGTCATCAGCCGCACTTTAGCGCGCTACGAACTGCCTGCGCCCGTGTTTTCCTACGTCTGCACCTGCCGCCTTGCCCGGCGGCATATCGAAAAGGAACGCTTTGGCAACCACCGACTCAACACGCTGTGCGATGGACTGATGCTGCCGCTTGTGCGACACCACAACGCGCTCTATGACGCGCAGGCCTGTGCCGCACTCTTTGACCTGCTGCTGGACAAATACGGGGTGGATGAAAAGGATGTGCAGCAATATCCACCCGTCAAGAAGGCGGGCAAGCGCTCCCGGACGGAAACCACAGTTGTGCCCTCAAAAAAGAAGGGAAACATCTCTTTTGATTTATAGGCTTCGTTCCGAAGCTGATCGTTCACCTTGCCTGTCCCATCAGAACATGCCGCTGGACAAATACCGCTCCCCGGTATCCGGCAATATCACAACGATGGCCTTGCCGCGGTTTTCCGGACGGTTGCCAACCTGGAGCGCGGCATAAAGCGCAGCACCCGAAGAGATACCGCACAAAAGCCCCTCCCGCTTTGCAAGCTCCTGCCCCGCCGCAAACGCATCCTCCCCGCTCACGGGGAAAATTTCATCGT
>JAEZIE010000216.1 GCA_023416175.1 Bacillota bacterium | reverse complement strand
GAGCTTTATCGGTTGGTGGCTGCTTTCCGCCCTGACGTTCGGTATCCTTGGCCTGTGGATTTCACCTTATTGGCGCACGGCGCGTGCCGCTTTTTATCTGGAGATGACGGGTAAACCGTTTGGGCTCCCAAATGCGGTACAGGCATAGTTGGCCTTTTCGTTTTCAAATTTTCCTGACTATCACAGCAATGTGATAGTCTTTTTTATCTGCGAAAACCCCCGGCACAGCCGGGGGTTTTCACAGACAAATAAAAACATCGGGCCGTATGCCCAATGTAAAAATGCTGCCTCTTCCTGTTATGCTCTAGCGCGATCCGGTCGTTGCAGAGGGATCGCTCTGCTCCGGCCCTGTGCGGTCGATTCCAATAGCGGTCAGTTCACCATTGGTAATTGCTAAATCGCCCGAAGCCAGTTTTTCGCCGTTATACTTTGACAGCGTCACGATAAGACTTCCATTTTCCAACGACAAAACATAGTCGTAGAGCATGCGGTCGGATAGCTCATAAAGCTTACCGTCGGCGTAATCAAAGGCCAACACGCGGTTATCCACGATTCCCGACCCAAAACTGACCGTCGCGCATAATTCGGGCAGTCCGTCATCGGTCAGGTCGGCCAAGTAAACGTTCCAAACCGGCATCCCGCTAAATAGGATTGTTTCGCCATCGGAGGTGACAGCCGTAACTTTATCCGACGTCCAGCGGAATGTTGTGCTGGGATATTCGGGCAGGTTCAACTCCATACTGCCATCCCAGGGAAGCTGTTCGTCAAGGTAATAATCCAGCCACTCGCGCGCCTCGTAAGTATCGGACGGCACGTCCTCAAAAATAATTGCCGGGTCGGTCCTTACATAAATTGCGTATTCCTTTTGATCGCCATTTTTCCAGCCGCATTGAACGCGATACCAACGGTAGCTGTTACCCTTTTTATAGTCTTCGGAATTCGAACTTAATCCTACCGCCCAGTTGCTCTCAACCGCAAATGAAATGGTGTTGCCGGATATTGTATAAGCAACTTCTTGATCCAATCGCCGGTCATATTTGGGAGAGCCGTCCGGATTGGCGATGATGTCCGTCACATGTATTGTATCGGGAAAACGATCGTCCATTTGGAGTTTGATTAAGCTTCCCAACTGCACATAAGGTGGGTTTTCATTACGATCAATTGAAATTGGCCGTTCTTTTCCGTTTGCGGTAACCGTAGCTTTGACAGGAGCACTATCCGCTGTCCTGCTCAGCGCCAGCCCCACAGTTAGCGCGGCAGCAAGCAGGACGGCGGTGACAATGATGATAAGCGACGGTTTTTTGAAGTTCAGTACGTTCTTAATCCGTTCCTTCATACCGACCTCATTGAGTACCCTTGGATTGCGCTAAATTACACCGTCAGTCGTCTATACCTACAGGGGTGGCCTCAGAATTTCCGCGGCGTGCTTCATGCTCGGCCGCGGCCTTGGCGCGTTCCTGGTCCAGTATGCCGCGCAGCTGCGCTTCCAACTGCTCGCAAAGCTCGCGGTTGTCCTTTAGGAACAGACGTGCATTGTCCCGGCCCTGCGCCATGCGCATATCGCCGTAGGAATACCATGCGCCGGTCTTTGCAATGAGCTTATATTGCGTTGCGAGATCGAGTATGGAACCTTCCCTGGAGATGCCTTCGCCATAGATAATATCGAATTCCGCCTGCTTAAAGGGCGGGGCCACTTTGTTTTTGACCACCTTCACGCGGGTGCGGCTGCCCACAAACTCCGTGCCGCTTTTGAGTGTTTCAATTTTGCGCACATCCAGGCGGATGGAGGCGTAGAACTTGAGCGCTTTGCCGCCCGGCGTGGTTTCCGGGTTGCCGAACATCACGCCGACCTTTTCGCGCAGCTGGTTGATGAACACCACCACCGTATTGGTCTTGGAGATGGTGCCCGCCAATTTGCGCAGCGCCTGGGACATCAGGCGCGCCTGGAGGCCGACATGGGAATCGCCCATATCGCCTTCGATTTCCGCCTTGGGAACGAGGGCGGCCACCGAGTCCACTACCACCACGTCCATAGCGCCCGAGCGCACCAACGCTTCTGTAATTTCAAGCGCCTGCTCGCCGTTGTCCGGCTGGGATACGTACAGATCATCCACGTTGACGCCGAGGTTTCCGGCATAAAGCGGGTCGAGCGCGTGCTCCGCGTCGATAAACGCGGCGGTTCCCCCAGCCTTCTGGGCCTGCGCGATGATATGCAGGGCAACGGTGGTTTTACCGGAGGATTCCGGCCCGAATATTTCAATGATGCGCCCGCGCGGTACGCCGCCCACGCCCAGCGCAAAGTCCAGCTCCAAACAGCCCGTGGAAATGGTGGAGACGGTAATTTTACCTGCTGCATCCCCCAGCTTCATGATGGCGCCTTTGCCGAACTGCTTTTCGATTTGGCTGAGCGCCATTTCCAGCGCCCTGGATTTTTCCACGCCTACGTTTGCCATGCCCAATCCTCCTCAGTGCCCAAACTTATCTACCGATAAACCGAGTATATCATATTCCCACCCACAGGAAAAGGAAAAGTTTCGCAAATAGAAACATTTTCGCCCCTAAAACATTTAAAATAGTCGATTCGCGCCCCGAAAGTATCCAACAAGGAAACTTTATTCGGTTTGCGGCAGCTCCAGCAGAGATCGGCGCAGCACATCAAGGGCGTTGAGTACCGTAACTTCGCGGATGCGGCTGCGGTTTCCGGTAAGCTGCAGGCGCTTGACAATAACATCCTTTCCGTCCGAAAGCGCTACGTACATAAGACCCACCGGTTTCTCTTTTGTTGCACCGCCCGGGCCCGCAATGCCGGTAGTGGCAAGGCCATAGTTGGTTCCGGATGTCTTGCGCATGCCCATGGCCATTTCCTGCGCGCATTCCGCGCTCACCGCGCCGTATTTGCGCAAAGTGGCAGAGGAAACGCCAAGGCGGCGCATCTTTGCGGCGTCTGAATAGGTGACGGCGCCTTCCATAAAGTACCCGGAACTCCCCGGAATATCGATGAGCGTAGAAGAGATCATCCCGCCCGTACAGCTTTCAGCGACAGCTAAGGTAAGATTGCGTTCTTCCAACAGCATGGCGCATACGCCTGCAAGCGTCACGCCTTGCGTTGAATAAACGACGTCTCCGATCCGGCTTTGGATTTCATCGATCACAGGCTGCACAAGTTTCAGCCCCTCTTCCTCCGTGGCGCAGCGCGCCGTCACGCGCAGCGTGACCTCGCCGGTTTTTGCGTAGGGGGCGATGGTGGGGTTGTCCTGCGCGTCCATCAAATCCCGTAGGCGGTGCTCCACGGCAGACTCTCCCATGCCGAATATGCGGATCTCGCGGGAGTATAGCTTGCAGCCGCTTCGCGCCTCGAGATACGGCATGACCTCCTGCTCAAACATGGGGAATAATTCGGAAGGCGGGCCAGGCAGCAATATGGCCGCCTTGTCCCCGTTGGGTACGATACATCCGGGCGCCGTACCGTTGGGATTTTTTAATATGATGCTGCCCTGCGGGAAATCTGCCTGCTTGAGGTTGTTGGGCGTCATTTCCCGGTGGAAGGCGAGAAAGCGCTCCCTGAGCGTTTGCTCGCTAGTCGCGTCCCGCTCCATAGGAAGCTCAAACAAATCCGCAATGGTCTGTTTGGTCAAGTCGTCCCCGGTGGGACCAAGGCCGCCCGAAAGTATTACGACGTCTGCGCGGGAAAGCGCGGTACGCACAGCGCCCTTTAAACGCTCAGGGTTGTCCCCCACTGTGACCTGATGGTACACGTTCACACCCAAAGGCGCAAGCTTTTGCGCCATAAACTGCGCGTCCGTGTTGAGTACCTGCCCCATCAACAATTCGGTTCCGACGCTGATCAACTCGGCAATCATATTAAAAGACCTCTTTCCTGCAAAAAATCACAGCGCATCGTATGCGCTATAGTCCATCGGCCTTCTTCGAGGGCTTCGCCCTCGAGCGCCCACCCAAGGGATATGTCCCGTGGGAATCCCTCTCCGCAAACGGCCTAGAATTTTGCAAAATGGGTTCTTAGGGGCTTCCCGCAGGGAAGCGGGTTCGGTCCCCCGAAGGGCAAAAACCGATCCGGTGAATCGGTTTTAGAACACCGGGTACCTTTGCTTACAGCCCTAAGCGGGGTTTGGGCTGAGCCCCAAATGAAATCCTCATAGAAAAATCAGGAAAACTTGATGCTCCCACGGTTTTTTACCACATAATCGATACCGGACCAGAGGGTAAAGCCCACGGAAATCCATACGATGATTTCGTCCAGCGGGAAGCGCGGCCACCAAAGGTACGGCCAGATGAGCGCCGCGACCACCGCTACGCATTGCGATATGGTCTTTATCTTGCCCAGCCAGCTTGCGGCTATCACTTTGCCGTTTTCCACGGCCACCAGGCGGAACCCGCTGATAAACAGCTCCCGCGCAATGATGATGATAACTGCTATGGGGGAGACAAGGGCATCTGAAGCAAGCATAACAAACGCGCTGCATGTTAATAGCTTATCCGCCATGGGGTCCATCAGCTTGCCAAAGCTGGTGACAAGGTTGTGCTTTCTAGCGATTTGCCCGTCCAGAATATCCGTGATATACGCAAGCACAAATACGCCCGCCGCCACAATATTTGCATACGAAACGGGAATGTAAAAGCAGGCGACGAATACAGGTACAAGCAACATACGAAGCAGCGTGAGCTTGTTGGGAAGATTCATATGAGTTCCTCTCCGACCATGTCATATTCAAGCGCTTTTGTTAGGCGGGCGGTGACATACGTTCCGGGTTTGTGGTGGGGTTTACTGGGGAGAAGGATCGCCCCGTCTACCTCCGGCGCTTCTGCATAGGAGCGGCCGCAGGAAGTGCCCTCCCGCGTCGTTTCGAGCAAAACCTCCACCGTGCGGCCCACGCGCTGCTCGTTTCGCGCGCGGGAAATGTCCTGCTGCTGTGTCATTAACGTATGAAGCCGCTGCTGTTTCACTTCCTCGGGGACCTGGCCGGGCATATTCGCCGCAGCCGTGTTTTCCTCGGGGGAGAAGGCAAAGGCCCCCAGCCTGTCGAAAGGATATTCGCGCAGGAAAGAAAGCATACTTTCAAATTCCATATCGGTTTCGCCGGGGAAGCCCACCATCATGGTAGTACGCAGCATAAAATCCGGGGCATGCGTCCGTATGTAAGAAAGCACGCTTTCAATATGCGCGCGCGTTCCCCTGCGGTGCATGCGCTTTAGCATGCTGTCGTCGATGTGCTGTAACGGAATGTCCAGATAATTGCAGATTTTTTCGTTGCCCGCGATCCCCGCAATCAGCTCTTTGGTGACGGTATCCGGATAGGTATAGAGAACGCGCAGCCATTTTAAAGCGGAAATATTGGTTAGTTCCTCCATCAACGGCAGCAGCATGGGTTTTCCATAGAGGTCCATGCCGTAGCCGGAAGTATCCTGCGCGATAATGGTAAGCTCGGTGACGCCCGTATCCACAAGCCCCTTCGCTTCGTCGATCAACTGCGGCATAGGCACGCTGTGCAAAGGCCCCCGTATGAGCGGGATGGCGCAGTAGGTGCAGCGGTTGTTGCACCCGTCCCCCACGCGAAGGTACGCGGAATAAAAGGGCGTTGTCAGCTTCCTTCCTGCGCGCGGCGCGCATACGGCGCACTTGGGCAATAGATCCGGTAGCGTTTCGTATTCATGTACGCCTAAAAAGTGGTCTACTTCGGGCAGACCCTCGACGAGATCCTTGCGGTAGCGTTCACTCAGACAGCCCGTTACAATAAGCGTATTGCACCGGCCCTTCTTTTTATAGGCCGCCATTTCGAGAATTGTGTTGATGCTTTCCTGTTTGGCGGGTTCGATAAAGCCGCAGGTATTCACAATAAGCACTTCGGCCTTTGCAGGTTCGTTTACGATGCGGTGGCCAGCACCTTCCAGAATGCCTAGCATTCGCTCGGTATCCACACGGTTCTTGGAGCAGCCTAAAGAAATAACGCCGATGTCACTCATCCATATCCTCACTCATGTCGGGTTGGTTTCCAAATATCTGTTCATATTGCGCGCGGGTAATCAGAAGCTTCCTTGGTTTTGCGCCGTCGAAACCGCTGACATAGCCGTGCTGTTCCATAATGTCAATGAGCCGCGCAGCGCGCGCATAGCCCACGCGCAGCCGCCGCTGGATCATGGAGATGGAAGCCTGTCCGCTGTCGAGTACAATGCGTACGGCCTCGCCCAAAAGATCGTCCTCCTGCTTGCCGTTGCCTTGCGCGCCGGGTCCTTCCTCCACATCCATTTCCTCAATCAATTGCTCGTCAAATTCGGGCGTGAGCGCCTGAGACTTAAAGTGCTCCACGATGCGCTCCACCTCTTCATCCGAAACATACGCGCCCTGTACACGCACTGCCTTGCCGGCGCCGTTGGGGTGAAAGAGCATGTCACCGCGCCCTAAGAGCTTTTCTGCACCACCCGAGTCGAGTATGATTCGCGAATCGATGGCGGAGGAAACCGCAAACGCGATGCGGGAAGGGATATTGGCTTTGATCAGGCCCGTAATGACATCGGCGGAAGGCCGCTGGGTTGCGACAATCAGGTGAATGCCCGCCGCGCGCCCAAGCTGGGCGATGCGGCAGATGCTGTCTTCCACGGTGTCGGGCGCCACCATCATCAGGTCGGCCAGCTCGTCTATGATGATAACAAGCTTCGGAAGCTTGTCCTTGGGGTCCTTTTGCAGTTCATTAAAACGCTCCAGATCGCGTGCGCCGATTTTGGCGAACCTCTTGTAGCGCTCTGTCATTTCGCGCACGCCGCCGGCCAACGCGCCCGCTGCTTTCTTCGGGTCCGTCACCACCGGCACCTTCAGGTGGGGCAGTACGCCAAACGCGGAAAGTTCCACCACCTTGGGGTCGACCAATATCAATTGGAGATCGGATGGCGAGCACTTATAGATGAGGGAAATGATGATGTCGTTGATACATACGCTTTTGCCCGAGCCGGTTGCGCCCGCGATCAAAAGGTGCGGCATCTTCGCAAGGTCGGCTACAATGACTTTTCCGGCAATATCTTTGCCCAAAGCAAGCGTAATGGGGGATTTTGAGGCTGCGAACTCCTTGCTGTCCACCGCGTCCCGCAGCACAACCGTCACGGTATCCTTGTTGGGGACCTCAATGCCCACCGCGGCCTTGCCGGGAATGGGCGCTTCGATGCGGACACGTGGGGCGGCGAGCGCCAGCGCGATATCGTCCGAAAGCGCGGTGATGCGGTTGACGCGCACGCCGGGTGCGGGAGCAAGCTCATACCGCGTGATGACGGGGCCGACGCTGATATTGACCACTCTGGCTGAAACGTTGAAGCTCGCCAGCGTATCCACCAGCAGCTTGCCTTTTTCCGCAGGGGATTCGGTACTGCGTCCATAACTTGCAAGCGCCGGGTTCAATAGGCTGAACGAAGGCGGCAAATACGGAACATCCTGCGCCGTGTGGTGCGGGGGCAGGGGGGCTTCCGCCTTCGGTTCCGGGTCCAGCTTAAGCTTTACCTGTACGGGTTCGGAAAAGGGCAACGCTTCATGCATAGGCCTTTTGGGAGTGCGGAGCGGGGCTGAGGCAAAATCGTCCGGCTCAAACGGAGGAAAATCGTCTGTATCCAGGTCCGCCGTAAATACCGGCGGAGCAGGGGAGATTGTTGGGGCTACAGGAGGGATAAAAGTAGTATCTGTTTCCCCAGCAGAAGGCTGCGCTTTCTTTTGCAGCGGCCCTTCTATGGGCATAAAGCTCAGGCCATCCTCTTCTTTTTTGGGGGGCCTGCGCGAAGGCCTTGTAGGCTTATGGGAACGGGGGGCGGGAACCGCTTCTTCATCGTCTATTGTCGCCGTATACAGCTCACGCCTTACGGCACGGGCCTGTGCAACCTGCTGGATACCGGCCTTCACCTTGGTGGTGACCTGCTGGCCTGTTGCCCGCAGGGAAATGCTTGTAACCAATAGGATGGTGATCAAAATCCCCGCAATCAGGAAGATATATGCGCCGGCTTCGCCGGTTAAAAGCAGTAACGGATAGGAAAGGAGCGCGCCCACAGCGCCGCCGCCGGAAAGCTGCTCGGTTCCGTACACGTAAGCATCCCGTACATAGATGAGGAAGGAGGTCTCTCCCAATATGGGCCGGGCGATCACGTGCAACAGTGCCAGCACAAGCCAGATGGCGGTGAACACAAGCGCCGTCCTGCCCTTTCGGGGTTTTTGGTCTGCAACGGCGATGAGCGCGATCCCGCCTATGAGGCAGGCGGGGGGGAACGCATACGAAAACAGGCCGCTCAGCCCATAGGAAACAGACCGGATGGCTTCGCCAATCAAGCCGGCCTGCCCGAAATAAATGCAAGCACCAAGGAAGACACCGACGGCGGCAAGCGCCACGCCCCAAATCTCGCGGCGGGACTGTTCCGCCTCTTTGCGTTTTTTCGGCCTTCTCTTTGCCAAAGCCGCACCTCCATATAGTGAACAGCATTGTTGCGGCAAGTCTTGCCGCGCATAAAAACTCAACTTATTATACCGCATTCAAAAGCGGCGTGCAAACGCAGGCGGTGTAAGCTATTTTTAACAGGGGCATCCTGCCCAGAGACAGAAATTTATATGAGACTCCGCCCAATCCGCCGTATGCGAAATTGACGAATACATTCTGTGTGCTATAATGGCGAAAGTGTGTGCTATTCACAGAATGATGTCGATTTTTCAGGAAGCAGGAGGATCATTTCGCCGTGCGGCTGTTACAGGGTTTTACCGGGATGCTGAAAAGGGAATTTGCAGGCTATAACGCAAAGTGTTTGGGAAAAGATGTGCTGGCTGGGGTGACTGTGGCGGCGGTCGCGCTGCCCCTTGCTTTGGCTTTTGGGGTTGGCAGCGGCGCTTCCGCTGCAGCGGGCCTGGTCACCGCCATACTTGCCGGGCTTGTCATCGGTTCGCTCTCCGGAGCTTCGTACCAGATTTCGGGGCCGACCGGGGCCATGACTGCAATTTTGGTGTCCCTTGTTGCGCAGTATGGGCTAAACGGTGTATTCCTGGCGTGCCTCTTATCCGGTATACTGCTCATACTCGCGGGCGTGTTCAAATTGGGGGATATCGTTTCCTTTATTCCGCTGCCCGTTATCACCGGCTTTACATCCGGCATCGCCATCATCATCGCGTTGGGGCAGATCAACAATCTGACAGGCCTAACATCCGCTGGGGAAGAGACCATCGAGCGCGTCGTCAGCTACTTTACGCTGCCGCAAACATTGAACCCAGCCGCGCTCATCCTGGGCGTTGCCGTTATCCTCTTGATCGCGTTCTATCCCAAGAAATGGGCCAAAGTCTGCCCTGCCTCGCTCGTTGCCATCATACTGGCAACCGGGGCGAACCTTATCCTGCGCCTTCCCGTCGCAAGCGTGGGGGAAATCCCACGCACGCTGCTGCTGGGGGAACGGTTGGAGCTTTCCGCCATTCAGTTGAAAGAACTCAGGGGCCTTGTCATGCCCGCCATCAGTATTGCGGCGCTGGGGATGATCGAAAGCCTTCTTTGCGGCGCTAGTGCCGGGCGCATGAAAAATGAGAAGCTCAACGCCTCTCAGGAACTGATTGCCCAGGGCATCGGCAACGTGGTGCTGCCGTTCTTTGGCGGGGTACCGGCAACGGCGGCCATTGCGCGCACCAGCGTCGCCATCAAAGCGGGCGGGCAGACACGGCTGACCGGTATCATCCATTCAGGCGTCCTGCTGCTTTCCATGTTTGCTTTGGGCAGCGTTATGTCCGCCATTCCGCTCTGCGCGCTTGCCGGCGTGCTGATCATGACGGCCTGGCGTATGAACGAATGGCACGCCATCAAGGAGATATTCAAAAAGCGGATCACCAGCGCCATCCTCCAGTTCTTCATCACCATGGCCTGCACGGTGGTATTTGATTTGACCATAGCTATCGTCATTGGCGTGCTCTTTTCGGTGATGACGTTTGTCATCAAGGTTTCCAATATGCAGGTGACAGTAAGCGATGTCATTCCGGCCAAGCTCCCCAAGCAAGCCACGTTTACCGAAAAACTTTCCCGCACTGGGGTAGTCTATATCACAGGGCCATTATACTTTGGCTCCGCACGACGCCTGGAAGACGCGCTGGAAACGCTCTCCGGCAAGGAGCAGATCATATTCTCCCTGCGCGGCGTGCCGCTTGCGGACATGTCCGGCGTGCAGGCCTTGCAGGAAATCTGCCTGCGGCTTACAGAGAACAACACCGCGGTCTATTTTGCAAGTCTCCAGCCCCCTGTAAAAGAGATATTCGAGAAGCTGGAGCTGATCGGTCAGATCGGCGAAGACCACTTCTATTGGAGCACGGATCAGGCGCTCGAAAAGCTCGCCGCATAGAAGCAGGAACCAAGAGCCGCATTCGCGGCTCTTTGCATCTGAAAAGATAATCATATATGTTTTGCTTTCTTAAGGTATCGCCACCTGCGGCGGCGACGATAGATTATTTAATTTAATAGCGGGAGGGTTCACAGTTCGTAATGGTCGTATTACATCGCGGTAAAGCCGCTTCTAATACTCCCTTGCTCACTGGGACGTCGCCTTACTGTATCCGCTACAGGCGGCGTTCGGCTATGTCTTCCCCGCCCCCCTAAGTACGGCTCTAATTTTAGGAAGGGGGTTGGGGGAACGTAGATCCTCCAAAGCAAAAAAATGATCGTCGGCGCTCTAAAGCGCGATACCGATAAAACCCCCAAGTTAGTTTATCGACAGCCTGAAGGGCCGCAATATTGCGGCCCTTTTTGCGCTTCACTTATTCCCTTGTCTTGCTGTAAATCAGATGCGGCATTTCCTTGCCGCGATAGTGCTTGATAAACTCCCGCTCCACCCGCATGCCCAGCCGTTCAGCCACCCTGCGGGAAGGCAGGTTTTCCGGGCGGATCTCCGCAATGACCTTTTGTGCTTTAAGAACGGTAAAGGCATACTGCATGCAGGCTTTGGCACCCTCTGTCGCATACCCTTTCCCCCAATATTGCTTTTTGAGGATATAGCCAAGCCCCGTATAGGCGACGTCCTCCACCACCTCTACGATAGGGCCCATCACGCCGACAAACGCGCCGCCTTCCTTTTCGATCACGGCGAAATGGGAAAAACCGTCCTCATGGTAGCGGGCAAATGTCCGTTCCATCCACCCCCGCACCTCTTCCTCTGAGAAACCATGCTCCCATGCGTACATCACTTCTTTGTCCTGCAGCAGTCCGCACAGGTTCGAAAAATCCGCTTCCTCAATGCGGCGGAACCGAAGCCGCTGTGATTCCAATATCCAAGCCATATCGCGCTACCGGATAAAATTCGTGGTCTGCCGCGGCTCGATCTCGGGCAGCGGCACGCCGTGGAGTTTTCCTGCCTCGATGCATTGAAGCAGCCAGGTGAGGTTTCTTGCAAGCGTGCGCATGGTTTGCAGGCCCTCAAGGTCCTGCTTAATTTCCTCCGGCGTGTTGCCGTGCACCATGTTCCAATATTGCGAGGAGGCAAGCGGCATACCAGAAGCGAGGAAGTATTTGTTCAACTGATCGAATGCCGCCGTAGCGCCGCCGCGGCGGCAAGTGACGATGGAAGCACCCGGTTTAAAGGCAAAGCCACGGCTCGCGTAAAACATGCGGTCCAGAAAGGAAGTGAGTGCCCCGCAGGCACTGGCATAGTGGACGGGAGAGCCTACCACAAGCGCATCCGCCTGCTCCATTTTCGTGATCGCCTCATTGACGGTATCTTGGTAGACGCATCGGAGCGCCTGTGTCTTTCTGCAATAGCCGCACGCGGTACATCCGCTCAACGGTTTTGTGCCGATGTGGAACAGTTCCGTTTCCACGCTGAGCCGGCTAAGCTCGCTTGCAATCTCGGTCAAAGCCGTGTACGTACATCCTTCCTTGTGTGGGCTGCCGTTGATGAGCAGAACTTTCATGGTGGACCTCCTGTAGTGATACTATAAAAATTACCATTCTCTCAACTATATAATAGGAGTGCTCAAGGGTTAGATGCGCGGGCAGGCGAAATGTAAAGTGTTATACAAAAACCATTGATTATGAAAAAAACGCCTGCTGGCCGCTGTGTGTCATTTTTTCAATAAGCGTGGCGATCTCCTGAGGGCTTTTTTGCATGCCCGTCTTAATCCATCCTTCAATAACGGCGATGCTGCCGTTTGCCGCAAACGCGTAAAGAAGCTCCATGCCTTCCCTGTCCAGATCGCTTGGCTGCGCGCTCCACTGCGTCATGCTCCATTCATGGGCAACATGCATGATGCGCCTTAAAAATTCCTTGTCCCCGTGTTCGGACATCAATATCCTGCATAGGTCGCCGTTTGCTTGGATGGACTGGCAAACCTCGAGCAGGAAGGTACTCACCGTCCGGGTAGACAGGGAGCGCTCCACCGAACGCATGATTTCTTCGTACAGCTCGTCCTCGATCTGCATCAGCAGATCGAACGGGCTTTCGTAATGCGAATAAAACGTGTTGCGGTTGACGTCCGCCCGGGCACAAAGATCAGTTACCGTTAATTTCGTAATGGGCTGTTCCTGCAGCAGTTCCAAAAGGCTCTGCCGGAGCACCATTTTGGTGTACTTGACCCTACGGTCCGCTTTTTCTTTCTTCATACGCCCTGCTTTTTCCCGTTCACAATAAGTTTGAATTTCTGCCATGCAGGTAACAGACAGCTTCGCCGTTATATGATCATTAACGTGCAAATGATACTGAACTGTCTGTTGATTATACGACACAATATATCATAATATAACTGTGCGCATAAATCAACACCATGTTCGATATTTTGGAAACTGTGACCAGCGGAAAGGCAAGGAAGGCAATGGAAAAGCTGATTTATATCGTTACGGGGGCGGCGGGCCACTTAGGCGGCCATGTGGTCCGGGAACTCTTAAATCAAGGTAATGAGGTGCGGGCATTCATGCTTCCCGGGGAAAGCTGCCTGCCTTTTGTGGAGCGCAACGAAGCGCTGCTGGCGCAGTATACCGGCAATGTCTGCGAGCGAAAAACATTGGACCGGCTCTTCGAAAGCGCCGGTCCCGCTGTGTTCATCGTCATCCATTGTGCGGGCATTGTTTCCATTTCCGATCATGCGGACCAGCGGGTCTATGACGTCAATGTGGGTGGAACGGCCAACGTTGTGGATGCGTGCATCAAGCACCGCGCAAAGCGGCTTATCTATGTAAGCTCCGTTCATGCTCTCCCGCTGCTGCCCTTTGGCCAGGATATGAAAGAGATTACCTTGTTTGATCCGGATGCGGTCTCGGGGCATTATGCCAAGACCAAGGCGGCCGCCACAAAGATTGTGCTGGACGCCGTAAAGCAGGGCTTGGACGCAGTCGCCGTCCATCCGGCTGGCATCATTGGCCCCGGCGGGTTACCCACCGGCAACATGGCGCACCTTATTGCAAGCTTTGTGCGCGGACGGCTGCCCGCTGCCATACACGGCGGGTTTGATTTTGTTGATGTCCGCGATGTAGCGCGCGGTATTATACTTGCGGCGGAAAAGGGCAGGGGCGGCGAATGCTATATTCTTTCTAACCGCTTTATTGATCTTCGCGAGCTGTTTGATACGCTTTCCGAGGTCGCCGGGAAGAAGAGGCTCAAACTCTATTTGCCTCTGTGGGCCGCACAGGCCATTGTTCCTTTTATGGAGTGCTATTATAAGCTTTTCCGCAAGACGCCGATCTTCACGCGGTATTCGCTCTTTACCGTTACACAGAACGCAGCCTATTCGCACGAAAAAGCCACGCGTGAGCTTGGCTACAGTACGCGTCCGCTCAAGGAAACGCTTTCTGACATTGTGCAATGGATCAGGCAATCACAACGTCGCAGACCGCAGATGCAGTGAACTCAGATAAGGTACGGGGGCAAAGCCTCAGATTGTTTTACAGCCTTACGCCGCGATATCGCGGCGTTTTTTCTGTCACAATGGGCATATGAGCATATAGAATGAGTGGCAGGGGAGATATTCCCCTGCTTGTATATCAGAAATATTTGTGATAGCTTGAATGACGAAAAGGTTGGTTATTAATAAATCAGGAGGATACGACATGCAGAGCGTACGAAAGGTTACAGAG
>JAEZIE010000072.1 GCA_023416175.1 Bacillota bacterium | reverse complement strand
TTTTGGTCAGCTTGACATAGACGGTCCGGCTGTCGGCCTCCCCGCGCACCTTTTCCACATACCCTTTTGCCGCAAGCTTGTTGATGGCTACCGTTACCGAAGGGAGCGTAATGCGCAGATCCTCCGCAATGGAGCTGATGGTTCTCCCGCTTTCTAAAAACTTGCCCACCGATTCAATTAAATGCAGCTCACTGATGGTAAGATTCATGACGCTGCCCTCGAGCGTCTTTTCCTCCACCTTGAGAATGTTGCGGAACGTGTCTACGAACAGCTCGTTCAAATGCGCCGAAAACTCATCCAAGCGTTTGACCCTCCCGATACTTAGATTGACTAACTAATAATAGTCGCTCCATGCTATGTTGTCAAGCGTCATAACATGCCACAATTCCGCGCATTTTGGCAGAAGGCCGAGGATGCTTGGCGTCATGCCCTATTCTTCATACCTCTATACAAAAAGCATTGACGCGTGTTCGAAGCATAAAAAGCGGGCGTTCAGGTCCTGCCTGAACGCCCGCTAGATAACCCAACGATGTTGTTTACCGCCCGCCAGAGAGCGCGATATACTGCGAAATCTGAGAAGGATCGTCCAAAATCTCCACGCGCAGATCCACCTGCAGTGTCTCGCCGGGTGCGACAACCTGAAGTTCGCCTTTTTCTCGCGCCTCCGGGCGGGACTGTACGCCCGACATCGTGGGCTCAAGTCCCAGCGCATAGTCACCTGCACGCATGCACTTCCATTCGCACAGCACCGGACACTGCGCGGGATTATAATGGATGACGACCGCTAAGCCCAGCTTTTCGTTGTGCAGCATGGCAAACTGGCCGCCCGCACCGCCGCTGTGGAAGTAGCACTGCTCTTCACGGCCTATTTCCGGCGCAATCATAAGCTGGTGTTCCGAAATCTCCTGCGCGGCAAAGGGCGTGCGCGGCGTAACAGTATCGGTGCTGAAATACGCTTTCGCGCCCGCATCCAGCATCGGATAGCCGAAATTGAAGTGGTAGAGGTTCATGATCGGCTGCTCATCAAATCCGCAGTTTTCGATGGTATCCACAAAGCGGATGACGTTCGCCTCGGTTTCCACCGTCATGGCGCGGTGCAGATAGACGTTTTCGCCGAACACGCGCGCCTGCCGCATGGAGCCGGATACCCGGAGCACCGCGTCCTCGCCCTCATAGGCGAATTCCTTGTTGACGTTTTCCGCGGGGGTGTTGGATAACGGGCCATGCAGGCCATAGGCTTGGCCTTCCTCCACATGGGAAGGACCCGCGTACGTGATGCCGCAGTTGGTTAAGAACCCACCCGTGAAGTTCTTTAAAAAGCCGTGGTCTCCATCCTCCGCATAAAATTCCGGCCCCACAAGCCCGACCTTGGAAACAAAGCCAAGATTGATCCCACGGTAAGAAAGAAACGGAATATCCATGCCCCTGTCCGGCAGCACCGTCAGCTCCAGCCCGCGCCCGTTCCTGATATCGATGGCACGGAGGTTTTTCGCGCGGCCGTCCTGCAGGGTGTAGGCCTTCATCCCCAGGAGGGCGGAAAGGTCGTTTGCAGACTTGAGCAATTCATATTTTTCGGATTTCTTCATCGCTTGCTCCTTATAAGGACGTTGCGCGGCTGCGGATGGCTTTGAGGCGCTTCATCGCGTCATTGGCGCCGCGGCCAAAATAATCGTGCAGCAGATCATATTCCGCATACAATTCGTCATACGCCTTGGCGTTTTCCGGAATGGGCGTATATACCACATCCTTCAATTTGCCCATGACGCCTGCCGCTTCAAACACGCTGTCGTACCCGCCCTTTTCCTTGCCTGCGGCCACCGCGCCGAATATGGCGGAACCCAATGCCGGGCCCTGCGCGCTGCCTCCGATGTGGATGGGTATGTTGAGTACGTCCGCATAAATCTGCATGGCCATGGGGTTCTTCTGGGATATGCCGCCGGAAGCGATAAATTCATTCACCTCGACTCCGCTCGTACGGAAGGTCTCAATGATCTTCCTCGTGCCATAGGCGGTAGCTTCGATGAGCGCGCGGTACATTTCCTCAGGTTTTGTGGCGAGAGTCATACCCAGCATCATGCCGGTTAGGTCCACATCCACGAGAACGGAACGGTTGCCGTTCCACCAGTCGAGCGCAATGAGGCCGCTTTCACCCACTTTGAGGTCTTGAGCCTTCTCGGTAAGCAGTTGATGCACGGATATGCCTTTTGCCTTGGCCTCCTCCACATAAGCCGCCGGGCAGCAGTTTTCCACAAACCACGCGAAATGATCACCCACGCAGGACTGGCCCGCTTCATACCCGTAGTAGCCGGGCAGTATGCCATCTTCCACCACGCCGCACATGCCGGGCACTTCTTTTTCCTCCGTACCCACCATCATATGGCAGGTGGAGGTGCCCATAATGGCGAGCATTTTACCGGGACCCGCAATTTTGCACGCGGGCGCGGTGACGTGCGCGTCTACATTGGCCACGGCAACAGCCGTGCCCGGCAGAAGGCCGGTGAGTTTCGCCGCTTCCTGCGTGAGTTCGCCCGCCTTGACGCCCAGCGGAGAAACCGGGCAATTGAGTTTATCTTCCACAATGTGCTCCATGCGCGGATCAAGCGCCTTGAAGAATTCAGGGGAAGGATAACCCAGGCGCTTATGCCACATGCCCTTATAGCCCGCGGTGCAGGCGTTTCGCGTCTGCTGGCCGGTCAGCTGCCAGATGACCCAGTCTGCGGCCTCAATAAAATAATCCGCCGCGTCATAAATTTCCGGCGCTTCATCAAGCGTTTGCCAGATCTTCGGGAACAGCCATTCGGATGAGATCTTGCCGCCGTAGCGCTTTAAAAAGCTTTCCCCACGCTCGCCCGCAATCTTATTGAGCCTGTTCGCCTCATCCTGCGCCGCATGGTGTTTCCATAGCTTGATGTACGCGTGCGGGGTATTTTCGTATTCCTTTAAAAAGCACAGCGGGGTGCCGTCCGCTTTCACAGGCAGCACGGTACAGGCGGTAAAGTCCACACCCACGCCGATCACGTCCGCAGCGTCAACGCCGCTCTTTTTGAGGACTTCCGGTACGGTCTTTGCGAACACGTCCAGGTAATCCTGCGGGTGCTGCAGCGCCCAATCGTGCCCCAGACGCGCACCGCCGGGCAGCCGTTCGTCCATGACTGCATGCGCATAGTCAAGCGTACTGTCCGAGAGTTCCTCCCCTGTTGTAACGTCCACAAGCAGAGCGCGGCCGGATAGCGTACCGAAATCAACTCCGATGGCGTATTTTTTCATATTGACCTCCTGTTCCTTTATTGCAAATCGAATAAACTTACTGATTTGTTTCATCTTGAAGCAATTGTCGGACGGATTCCCGCTCCACAAGCTGCGGTTCAAACACATAACCGCCTGTGCTCGAGGGCTGTGCGATCATCTCCAACAGCTGTTGTGCCGCAAGCTCGCCTAATACCTGCCCTGGATGCACAATGGAAGTAAGCGCCGGAACGGACACGGTGGCAAGGTTGGAATCGTCATACCCGACGATGGATACATCCTTAGGAACCTGCTTGCCGCTTTGACGCAACTGCTCGATGAGTATGAGCGCCACCTGATCATTGTAGCAGAACACTGCGGTGCATCCGGATATCCGTTTGAGCAGCTGCGAATCGCTTAAGGTGAAGAGCGCCTCCCGGTCCTCGGTGGAATACCAATAGACATGCTCCTCATTATATAAAAGATCGTGTTCCGAGAGCGCCTTCATGAATCCCTGATACCGAAGATGCCCCTGATGATCGTCATGCTTGAAAACGCCGCCTATACGCCTATGCCCCATCTTAATCAGGTGCATGCACGCAAGATAGCCGCCCTTCCTATCATCCAAAGCGACATATGGTAGAGCAAGCTCCTTGACAAAGGAATTGACCTGCAAAATTGGGATTCCCCTGCGTATAAACTCCTGATAGTACGCCGTGTTGACATACGGCAGCGCGCTCTTTGCAGGCTCCACCAGTACGCCGTCCACATCCTTGTCCAGCATGGCGCGCAGGTGCTTGGCCTCATTATAGGTTTTATCGTAGGTGATGCCCAGATGCATGCTGTAGCCGTGTTCGCTGAGCACACGCTCCACACCCTTGGTCTGGCTTGGAAAAATATAATCGTCTAAATAGGAGCTGATAATGCCGATGGACATGGTGGGCTTTCTCTGTGCAAATATATCCTGTGCGATATACGTGCCGCTGCCCCGCCTTCGCTCGATCAGTCCTTCGGCTTCGAGCTCCTTGAGCGCCTGGCGCACGGTCTGGCGGCTGACATGAAACTTCATGCACAGCGCATGCTCGGAGTACAGCCTGTCCCCCCGCTGCAGTTCCCCGGAATCCAAAAGAGCACGGATGGAGGTCGCAAGGCGCATATATTTCGTATCGCTTTTTGCCAAGTTGATCGTCTCCTGCTTGAAGAAACTTAGATCCGTTAGGCCGAACAAGCGCTGCCCCGTCTTGTTTCTACAAGTATACTGGATAAGGCATCAAAATACAACGTTGGATCATAAAACGCAAAGTTGTATTTAGTTTGTGTATTAATCGCAGATTCATCGTTCTGTTTGGCAGTTGATGTATTGTGTTCATCATAAAGTTGTAGTATGGTTATAGCATCAAATGTACCAAAACCCGATTATTTGTTATACGTTTTTAAACTTTCTTTAAGGGTTTTTCCGTTCGCATCTTTCATATAAAACGCAAGGGTAGGCAGCCGGGAACACAGTAATTTTCGGTGCTCGGCGTATTCTCCCGGGGAGTGCCCTAGGTAAGGTATCCGGTCATTTTCAGTTTAATACCGGTGTGATATACTGATGATATCACATATCGAACATCTATGTCTTTTTTCCGAAGGGAGCTCAATACATGCCATATATCGGTTTGGATGTGGGAACGTCCGGCTGCAAAGCCTCTGTTGTGGACCATACCGGCACAGTGCTTGCATTTGCGCATGAGGAATACGCGCCCGTCTCCCCGAAGCCCGGCTATATTGAAATTGATGCGCGTGCCGTCTGGACGGCCGTAAAAGTTGTACTCAAACGCACCGCACGCCCCGGCATCACAGCGTTGTCGATCGCTTCCTTCGGAGAGGCCGCCGTGCTTTTGGACGGGCAGGACAACGTGCTGGGGAACAGCATATTCTACTCCGATGTGCGCGGAAGCGAGGAGGTAGCGGATATTCTATCAGCAATACCCCCCGCGCGCGCACAGGCCATCACCGGTACTGCCGCAAACCCAATGTATACGGCAAACAAGCTCTTATGGAGCAAAAAGCATCAGCCGGAGCTGTTGCATTCTACCCGCCACATCATGCTGTTCGGGGATTATATCGGCTTTTTGCTGACCGGCGAACGGGCGATTGATTATTCCCTTGCCTCGCGCACCATGCTCTTTGACGTCATGCGGGGCCGTTGGTCGGATGAAGTCGCATCCGCACTCGGCCTTTCCATCAAAGGTTTTTCGACGCCGGTTCGCGCGGGGACGCGCGTCGGCAGGCTGCTCCCCGCAGTTGCGACAGATTTGGGCCTTGACCCCAACGTTACCGTCGTCGCGGGCGGGCATGATCAGATGCTCGCAGCGCTTGGCGGTGGCGTGGTCAAACGCGGAGATTCGGTGGACGGCATGGGGTCTAGCGAATGTATTTCGCTTATGATCCATGGGGGAGACGTCACGCCGAAAATGGCGGAATACAATTTCTGCAATGAACCGTATGTGTTTGAAGATAGCTTCCTGACGCTTGCGTTCAACGCCTCCTCGGGCACCAGCATACGCTGGTACAGGGATTGCTTTGAAAAGGAGAGGGTATCGTACGCCGCAGGAAGCGGCCAAAGCCTGTACGCGCTGATGGAGGCGGAATGCCCGTCATATCCCACCAACCTGTTCTTCCTGCCCCACGTGGGTGGTTCCGGTACGCCGTATATTGACTCTACACTTGGCGGCGCTTTTTTAGGGCTCACCGTCGCTACCACGCGCGGGGATTGTTACAAGGCGGTGCTCGAGGGCATCTGCTATGAGATGCAGTATAACGCGGAACTGCTGCAGTCCTGCGGCCTTCCCGTCAACGAGGTGACCGCTGTGGGCGGCAGTACCAAATCAAACATGCTGATGCAAATTAAGGCGGACATTATGGACCGCCCCGTCCATACACTGGAGGTCAACGAAACCGGCACCATGGGACTTGCGCTTCTGTGCGCATATGCCTTAGGGGATATTCCTGATCTTGCCGACGCAGCCCGCAACGCTGCGCATAGAAGCAACACCTTTTATCCGGACAAAGCCCGCGCCGCGGCCTATGCTGGCCGCATGCAGCACTACCGGCGCATCTATCCCGCGATCAAATCCATTTACCATACTTGAATGAAAATCCAATCAGGAGGACAATGATATGACCAAGCTCACATTCGCGCTCTATTTCGGTAACCGAGGCTTTTTCCCCGGAGAACTCATCGCCTCCGCGCGGGAGGACATGCGCGCAGCCGTCCATTCTCTCGGCTTTGAAACCATTGAGATGGACCCTTCCCTCACCCGCTACGGTGCGGTGGAGACCCTGGTGGAAGGCAAAACCTACGCAAAGTTCCTGGATGAAAACCGGGGCAAGTTTGACGGCGTGATACTCTCCCTGCCCAACTTCGGGGATGAAAACGGCGCATTGAACGCCCTGAAGGATGCAGGCGTGCCGATACTATTGCAGGCTTACCCGGATGAGATCGGAAGAATGGATTTTGCGTCTAGGCGCGATTCGTTCTGCGGCAAGTTTTCCATTGCAGATGTATTCCGTCAGGCCAATATTGCGTTTACCGTATTTGAGCCGCACGTCTGCCATCCGAACAGCGATGCGTTCAAAAAGCAGCTTGTGACATTCGCACAAACATGTAATGTCGTCAAAAACCTGCGCAGCGTCAACGTGGGCGCGATCGGCGCGCGCACCACGGCGTTTAAGACCATCCGCTTTGACGAACTTGCATTGCAGCGGTACGACATCAATACGGAGACGTTGGATTTGACGCAGCTTTTCGCCCAGATGCGCGCGGTGGACTCCGAAAGCGCAGCATTCAAGGCCGCCCGCGATAAGATCGCAAACGCCGCGGACACCAGCGCCGTCCCCGCGGAGCAGCTCGACAATCAGGCGCGCCTGTATGTCGCGCTCAAAGAGATTGCAGCGTATTACGACCTCAAGGCCATCGGCCTTCGCTGCTGGAACGAGTTACAGGAAACCTTCCGCATTGCGCCCTGCCAGGTGATGGGCCTGTTCCATGATGAGGAAGACCTGCCCATCGCGTGCGAACTGGATGTGTGCAACGCTATCGCCATGTTGGCACTGCAGTCAGCAGCCGATCTCCCGCCCGTCTGTATGGATTGGAACAACAACTTCGGCGATGACCCGGATAAGTGCATCCTGTTCCATTGTGGTTCGGTCGCACCTTCGCTCATGACCGGCAAAGGCTACACCATTTCCCACAAGATGCTCGATAAGGGCAAGGAAGACCTGGGCGGCGTTGCCTGGGGCTGTAATCAGGGCAGGGTAAAGCCCGGTC
>JAEZIE010000026.1 GCA_023416175.1 Bacillota bacterium | reverse complement strand
GGCTCCACGTTCGGCGGCAACCCGGTGTGCGCGGCGGGCGCAATCTCCGTACTCTCCCGCCTCACCGATGAACTGATGCAGGAAGTGCAGGAAAAAAGCGCGTACATCAAGGAAACGCTCGGTTCATTAAAAGGCGTCGTTTCCGTCAGCGGCCTGGGCCTGATGTTGGGTATCGAAACGGAGCGGCCCGCAAAGGACATTTTACTTGGTTGTTTATCCCGCGGGGTGATCGTGCTGACCGCGAAGAATAAAATCCGGCTTTTGCCGCCGCTCAATATCCCGACGCCGCTATTGAAAGAAGCCATCGCCATATTGAAGGAGGAAATCGAAAAATGAAGCATTTGCTCAAACTCTCCGACCTGACCCCGCAGGAGATCACGGATATTTTAAACCTTGCCGACCAGTTGAAGTACGAAAGCAGAAACGGCATCGTCCACCACTACCTTGCGGGCAAGACATTGGGCATGATATTCCAGAAATCCTCCACGCGCACACGTGTTTCGTTTGAAGTTGGCATGTATCAGCTGGGCGGAAGCGCCCTGTTCCTTTCCGCAAACGATTTGCAGATCGGCCGCGGCGAGCCGGTGCAGGATACGGCAAGGGTGCTTTCGAGGTATCTTGACGGCATCATGATCCGTACCTATAAGCAACAGGAAGTCGAAGATTTGGCGAAGTACGGTTCCATCCCCATCATCAACGGTCTCACTGATTATGCGCACCCCTGCCAGGTGCTTGCGGACCTGATGACGGTGCGCGAATATAAGGGCACGTTCAAGGGCCTGAAGATGGCTTTTATCGGCGACGGCAACAACATGGCGAACTCCCTCATCGTGGGCGGCATTAAAATGGGCATGGAAGTCGCTATCGCCTGCCCGGAAGATTACCAACCGGATGCAGATATCATGAAATGGGCGGAAGCGAACGGGACATTCACCTGCACCACGGACGTACTTACCGCCGCGAAAGACGCCGATGTACTCTATACCGATGTCTGGGCCTCCATGGGCCAGGAGGGCGAGGCGGAAAAACGCAAGGCGGCGTTCAAGGGGTTCCAGATCAACGGCGCGGCAATGGAGGTTGCAAAACCCGACGCCATTGTGCTCCACTGCCTGCCGGCGCACCGGGAAGAGGAGATCACCACGGACGTATTCGAGGCCCACGCTGGTGAGATATTTGACGAGGCGGAAAACCGGCTGCACGCGCAGAAAGCCGTGCTCGTCAAACTTCTTGGGAAAGCGGAGTAACGGCGATGAAAGTAAAGAAAAGCGGAGCGGGAAACTTCCCGCTCCGCTTTTTATACTTCATCAATTATTCATTCCGCAATAGATCATTCTCAGAAATTCACAATATTATGCGAATATCGGATTGGAATAATCCATCATATAGTTTTCTTCATTTTCATAGTTTTTATAAAGTAAATAATGGACTTATAATTATGTTAGACAAAAAAAGCAGTGGCGAATTTTTAAATTTAATTACAATTTTATTGTGTTTACTAACGATATATGTCCATTTCTCAGATAGCATTTTTGGCTATAATTTTGTTCACTATTCAGAACATTCGATAATTTCTTCTTTTGTTGAGGATGAGAACCTTGGCAAGGCCTCCTGGCAGATTATTGTGGATCTTGACCAACTTTCCCTTTTTGTTTATAAGAATGGAACACTCATAAAAACGTACCCTTGTTCAGGCGGAAAAGACGAAACGCCTTCGCCAACGGGTGAATTTAAAATCATTAGTAAGGAATCATGGGGAGAAGGTTTTGGCGGAGTTTGGATGGGCCTTAATGTTCCTTGGGGAAGCTTTGGAATACATGGAACACGAAACCCTTCAATTATCGGTAAAAAGAATGTTTCAAAAGGTTGTATTAGAATGTTAACTGAAAATGCAAAAGAACTTGCAGCTTTGGTTCCTTTAGAGACGCCAGTTAAAATAGTACAAGAGAATAGGCCATTTTTCACACGTTATTTAGGTGATACTGGATCTGAAATATGGAATTCACAAGTGATATTAAATAATCTTGGATATTATGAAGGAGATTTTGATGGAAAGTTCGGAAATCAACTACGTGAATCTATCATTGAGTTTCAAAAGGATAATGGCTTAAAGGAGACCGGTTCTCTTAACACAAAAACATATAATAAAATTCTAATGTATCAAAATATATAAATAAGAATTGAGAAAAAAGGGCCGCTTTTGAAGCTGTATGCTTCGGAGCCGGCCCCATTTTTGTAACCTCTAAAATGCGAAATAGAGACTTGTGATGGAATTTCTTACAGAATTCTCAGTTTGCCGCCCGTGCCGAAGGTACAGTTGTTTCTGTAGTCCTTGAAAAAGTCCCGCAAGGCCTTTTTTGACAAGCCGTGCCGCCCTTTGGGCGTGATAGAAGATTTCAGAACAAGTATCCGGCTTTATGGTATAATGACAAACATACATTGCCGTTTGAGACACTCGCAGCGTCGGGCGTCCCCAAATGGATGAACTTGGAGGCTTTCCCTGTGGAGATTTCCCTCACGACCCACCTGATTGTCTGCCCGCTGGTATTCCTGGCGGGCTTTGTCGATTCGATCGCCGGCGGAGGCGGGCTGATCTCGCTGCCCGCTTACCTGCTGGCGGGGCTGCCCGCGCACGAATCGCTCGGCACGAACAAGACTGCCATGAGCATCGGCACCTTTACCGCCACGCTCAAATACTTTAAGGCTGGGCAGATCGACTGGCGCGTCGGGCTTCTCTCGGGTGCAGCTTCATTCATCGGAGCCTTTGGCGGAAGCTCTCTGAGCATGATGATCCCCGACAAGACACTTCGGATCGTGATGCTTGCCGTCATTCCGATAGTCGCATTGTTTCTGCTCCTAAAGCGTAATTTCGGAACATCGCCCAATATCGACCGTCAGTTAAGCAAGAGCCGAATCGCGGTGACTTCGCTTATCATCGGGCTTGTGATTGGCTGTTATGATGGGCTGATCGGCCCGGGGGCCGGGACGTTTCTGATCCTTGCGTTTACCGCGTTTCTGGGCTTTGATCTCTTGAAATCATCCGCCTGCGCAAAGGTGGCAAATCTCGCGTCAAACCTTGCGTCGATGATCGTATTTATCATAAATGGGAAAGTGCTGTTTCTTTTAGCGATTCCAGCGGCTGTATTCGCTTCCGCCGGCGGCTATCTGGGCGCAAAGCTCGCGATCAAGGGCGGCGCCAAATATGTCCGCTATACGGTGTTCATCGTCATCGGCCTGCTGTTCGTCAAAATGGCTGTAGACCTGCTCTAATAGTCTAAAAAGAGCGCTCCTTAACGGGGCGCTCTTTCTTGTTATTCTCTTTATTCGTTAATGATATATGGGATCGTCACCACCGCGAGGTTGCGGCGCTTGAACAGGGAGCTTTTTAATAGCCGCGCCGTCTGGTTGTGCAACGGATTGTTCCACCACTTGGGGATGATAAACTGCGGCAGAACCACCGTAAGCATTTCATGCTTTAAGAGACCGGAATGCTTTTTATCCACATGCGCGAGCAGCACTTCATTGACGTTGCGGTAGGGCGCTTCTTCAATGACCAGAGGGATATTAAGCCCAAGCTGGTTGTATTGGCGCACAAGCTTGTCCGTCGCCTCCTTGACGGTGCTCACATGGTAGATTTCAAGCTCGCCTTGAAGGGTAAGCGCATAGTTGAGTGCCTTAATGAAGGATTTGTTGATGGACGCCACCGGCAAAAGAATATGGTTCCTGGGCGGTTCCTCAAACAACAGCACCGAAGGATCGCCGTCAATCAACAGATTTTCGCGGATACGGTCATAATGGTTGCGGATACGCAGCATCAGAAGTACCAGCACAGGAATGCAGATGATGACCATCCATGCGCCGTGGGTAAATTTACTCACCGCTATGATGATGCAGGTGGCCGCCGTAATGAGGGTACCAAAGCCGTTGATAAAAGCCTTATGCTTCCAACCGCTTTCCTTGCGGGTAACCCAGCGCTTATACATGCCCATCTGGGAAAGCGTAAAGGAAAGGAAGACGCCTACGGCATAGAGCGGAATCAACTGGTGCGTATCCGCATGGAAGAATATCGCCAACAGGCTTGCCACAATAAAGAGCAGCATAATGCCATTACTAAAGCTCAGCCGCGCCCCTCTGTGCCGGAATTGCCGGGCCATGAAGCCATCCCGAGCAAGCAAGGATAGGAGAAGAGGCAAATCTGCAAAGGCCGTATTTGCGGCCATAATGAGAATGATGGCCGTTGTGGCCTGCACGAGGTAGAACAAGACGGAGCCATGCCCGAACACCTGCCCAGCAATCTGTGCAATGACCGTAATGCCTTCCTGAGGAGCGACCTTGTAGGCGGCAGCCAGCGCGCACACCCCGCCAAATATGATAAGCACGATAAGCGCAAGAAGTGAAAGCACTTTCTTGGCATTCTTTTGCGCGGGTTCTTTAAAATTAGGAATGCCGTTGCTCACGGCTTCCACACCGGTCAGCGCCGTACAGCCCGAAGAAAATGCCCTTAGGAACAGGAACAGCGTCAGATCCTGCGCAGGCTGCGTGAGGGGCACGGTGGGCTCGGGTACAATGCCTAGCACCAATACTTTAAAGAGACCCACAAATATCATGATCAGAATGGAGCCGATAAAGAGATAAGTGGGAACGCCGAACAGCACTGAGGATTCCCGGATGCCACGGAGATTCCCAAGCGTCAGAAACAAAATGATAATGAGCGCAAGTCCTGTTTTGTAGGGCAGAAGTTCCGGGAAAGCCGAGGTAATGGCCGCCACGCCGGAACTGGCGCTGACCGCCACGGTCAGTACATAATCAATCGAAAGGGACGCCGCAGCAATCAGGCCGGGGACGCGGCCCAAATTATCGCTCGCAACACTGTATGAGCCGCCGCCGTTGGGATAATTGTCTATTGTCTGTCGATAGGAAAACACCAGAATGAACAACAGCGTAATGATAGCCAGCGCGGTACCCAGCAGCGGTTTGTATGCCGCAATGCCCAAAAGTGGCACCAGCACCATCAAAATCTCTTCGCACGCATAGGAGACGGAAGAGATGGCGTCGCTGGAAAGTATGGGGAGGCCCCATAGGACGTTGAATTTTTCGGACGTTTCCTCGGCGCTTTTCAGGGAATGCCCTAAAAGAACCGCTTTTATTTTACTCAGCATGGGTTGACGCACTCTCTTCCTTTTGCTTGTTTTCTATAGCCATAATTCATGCTCCTTTGATGTTAAAATTCCTTATGGATACTATCGAAGAACCGATGTATCCTTGCACACTTTTTATTTCAAACCGCAGATTGCCAGCTGCCTTCATCGGGTGCCTATTTTAGGCGAAAAAACAGGCGTCTGTGGGTATGTGCATAACATGAAGATGTTACCACAGTCATTTCCAATAAACCACCGCGCCTGCGATGGGCTTATGCGCAAAAACGGTCCAAATCTGACAGCGTTTGGTCTTGCTCGCCGCTGTGTGATTACCGCGCGTTTTTACATACGCAAGCTTTTGTTTTCTGCTTCGCCCGATTTAGAGCCTAGCCGGAGATGCCTGAAGTCCGACCACATGATGGCATAAAATTAATTCGATTACATTTTAATCCATTTTCCTGCGGTTTTGGTCAAAATTTGTTGTAATTTTTCGCTCACAACTTGCCCACGCGTAGTCGTGGTATGTTATACTTGTGTAAAGGTTAAATCAGCCCCTTTACATTCCTTCCTGCTGATAAGTGAGACGGGATGTAAGGATAAGTTCGCTACATAGAGGTAGTGAGCTTCTCGGGCAGCGGGACAAGCTTAAGCGTATTTGCATCGCGCTTTCCGCAAAAACCTCACGCTTTTTATTAGAAAGGTGAATAAAAACGCATGCAAACCGGCCTTATACTTGTTATTCTGCTCGTATGCGCATCTATCTTCGTCAACGGATGGACAGACGCTCCCAACGCACTTACGACCGTCGTTTCCACCAGGGTATTGACTCCACGAAAGGCTGTCATACTTGCGGCAATATTCAATCTTTTGGGCGTTCTACTCATGGGAACGGCAGTCGCCAAGACAATCTCCAACATCATAGAGCTGACGCCTGGAACAGATGGGCTTATCACGCTGGCGGCGGCGCAGCTATCCATCGTCATTTGGGCGGTGGGCGCATGGCGCTTTGGCATCCCCACCAGCGAAAGCCATGCATTGATCGCCGGGCTGACCGGCGCAGCATTGGCCGGCAGCGGGATCGCATCGGTCAGTTGGGCCGAATGGCAAAAAGTCTTGCTGGGTTTGGGTATTTCCTCCATACTGGGGTTCCTTTCCGGCGGGCTTTTTACCACCTTTATCGCAAAAATCTTCCGTAACGTCAACCGACACAAAGCAAATAAAATATTCTCCATTGGGCAGGTGGTATCTGCCTCAGCGATGGCGTTCAGCCACGGCGCACAGGATGGACAGAAGTTCATGGGCGTCCTGGTTTTTGCACTTTCATTGGGCGGCGTCGCCATGCCGGGCGGAGAAAACTTTATCCCATGGTATGTAATGGTGTTCTGCTCGCTGCTGATGGCCGTTGGCACCTCGGTGGGCGGATACCGCATCATCAAAACCATGGGGCTTGATATGGTAAAAATCGAAAAATACCAGGGCTTTTCCGCTGAGGTCGCAGCTTCCGCCTGCATGTTGGCCGCCACCGTATGGGGGATACCGCTAAGTACCACCAACACCAAGGGCACCGCAATCATGGGCGCCGCCGCGGCACGCAGGCTAAGCAACGTAAACTGGGGCATTGTAAAAGAGATGGTCACCGCCTGGGTGCTCACATTCCCCGCCTGCGGCCTGATCGGATATGTCATGGCTCTGTTGCTGCATGCAATATTCTAAATTGTAAAGGGAGATTTGGTATGGCCAAGAAGGATCTGAACTATTACGAAATGTTTGAGCAGGGCATCGCCCATTGCTTAAAGGGAGCAAAAGCTCTTGAAAAGCTGCTTGCAGAAAACCGGTTGCTCGAAGAGGAGTTTTCTGCCATCAAAAAGACGGAGCAGGACGCGGACTCCCATATGCACACCGTTTGTGAACACCTCAATGTGGCGTTCATTACCCCCATCGACCGGGACGACATCTACCGCATTGCAAAGGAAACGGACGATATTATCGACAGCATCGATTCTGTGGCGGCCAACCTGTGGATGATGAATGTGACTGAGGTCAAAGAGCCCATGCGCACCATGGCGGGCCTGATCGTAAAGGCCTGCGAAGAGCTCTCGGAGCTGATGAGCGAGCTTCACCGCGGCAAAAAAAGCAACCGGCTCTATGATCTTATCATCGACATCAACCGTATTGAGGAAGTTGGCGACCGCTGCTACAAAGATGCGCTGCGGGAACTCTTTACGCATGAAAAGGATCCCATCAATCTGATCAAGCTGCACAAGGTATACGATGAACTCGAAAACGCACTGGACGACTGCGAAGACGTTGCGAATTGCGTAGAGAGCATTATCATCACAAAAACATAAGAAACAAACCGTTTATCATATGCCCGCAGAAATGCGGGCGTTTTTATTTTCCTTGCGCGTTATACATATGCTAACGGGGTGTGGAATTGCATTGGAAGTCACTTCTATGCTTTATCACGCTACTTGACTACCATACAAAAGCATAGTATGATAGCTATCACGGGATACCCGCAGAAGGAGAATAGGCTTGGAACTGAAACTGACATCCCTCAGAAAAAGCGAGCACACCGCATACTTGCTGCGGAGCCTCTACGAAAGCCGCGGTTACCGGAATTTTCGTATGGGCAAATTTGAGGAATACAACTTTTATTTGGACCACCGGGATTTTTTAAATAGTGCGCAAATCATTACGTTTACGGACTTAAACGGCAAGCTCATGGCGTTAAAGCCGGACGTCACGATGAGCATCGTCAAAAACACGCGCGCTACGGCGGAAATACCGGAGCGGCTCTATTACAGCGAAAGCGTCTACCGGTTAAGCCGCGAGGTGCGCGAATACAAAGAAATTTTCCAGGTCGGCATCGAATACATCGGCACTGTGACGCCGTATACGGATATTGAGTTGATTGACCTCGCGTTAAAAAGCCTTGCGCTCATCGAGGAAGAATATGTGCTGGATATTTCCCACATGGGGTTCTTGACGGGCTTCTTTTCCGCCATCGACGCCCCTGCGGAGGCAAAAAAGGCGCTCATGCGCTGCCTGGAAAGCAAAAACTCACACGAGCTAATAACCATCGCCCGCGAATACGGCATCGGCAGTGCTAAAATCGCCCCGCTCGAACAGCTCATCCGCATCAGCGGACCGATGGAAACTGCGTTAAATGAAGCACGGCTGCTAGCCGTAAATACCGCCATGCGGGATGCTTTATATGAACTTGAGACCCTCTACAGCGTGTTTGCTTCGGCGGGTAACGCGCAGGCCCTGCGGCTGGATTTTTCCATCACGAACGATTCCAATTACTACAACGGTCTGATATTCCGCGGATTTGTCAATAGCGTTCCGCGCGCGGTGCTTTCCGGCGGACGGTATGATCTGCTGCTAAAGCGCATGGGCAAAGAGAATTTACAAGCCATCGGCTTTGGCATATCCTTTGACGAAATCGACCGCTATTTTAAGCAGCCCGCGCAGAATAGGTACGATGCGATATTGCTTTATGATAAGGATACCGACCTCCTGTCGCTCTATGAGGCTGTAGAACGGCTCACAAAACAGAACCTGCGGGTCTGCGCGCTGACCGTTCTTCCCGAGAAGGTCGGCAATGCCAAGGTATACCGCATAGAGGGGACCGAACTTGCGGAGGTAGCGTTATGATCAACATTGCGCTGCCCAAGGGGCGTCTCGGCGACCGCGTATACAAGCTATTTTCCTCCCTGGGCTACGACTGCGTCGGGCTATCCGATGAAAGCCGCAAGCTGGTATTTGAGGACGAGGGTTCTGGCGTAAGGTATCTCTTAATTAAGCCCGCGGACGTTGCCATCTATGTAGAGCGGGGTGCTGCGGACGTCGGCGTGGTGGGCAAGGATGTGCTGCTTGAGACGGAACCTGAAGTATATGAGCTGCTTGATCTCGGCTTAGGCAAATGCGAGCTGGCCGTTGCCGCGCCGAATGCATATGAGGACGATTTAGGCGCGGTGATTCGCGTGGCCACAAAGTATCCGCATATGGCCAGAAAATACTACCAGAGCCGCGACCGGGAGATTGAAATCATCAAGCTGAACGGATCCATAGAGTTGGCTCCTTTGCTCGGACTTTCGGACGTGATTGTGGATATTGTCGAGACGGGTAAGACGTTAAAGGAAAACAACCTGCGCGTGTTTGAGCATATCGCAGTGAGCAGCGCGCGG
>JAEZIE010000252.1 GCA_023416175.1 Bacillota bacterium | reverse complement strand
CGCTCAAAAAACCGGAGGAACAGCTATGAACTTAAAGAACATCAGGGAACTGGTGAAGCTTCTGGAGCACTCCAACCTGACGGTGCTGGAGGTTTCGGAAGCGGATACCAAAATTCATCTGGAAAAGAGCCCTGCTCCCCAGCAGGCGCAGGAGATACCCGTTTATAAGCCCCAGCAGCCGGAAGCCGCTGCGTCGGCCATGAAAGCGCCGGACGGCGCGGTGGATTTCAACAATATCGTCGAGATCAAATCACCCATGGTGGGCGTGTATTATGCAGCGCCCTCACCTGACGCAAAGCCATTCGTTTCGGTGGGCTCTCACGTCAAAAAGGGGGATGTGCTGTGCATCATTGAGGCAATGAAGCTCATGAATGAGATCACTGCCGAGGTGGATGGCGAAATTGTGGACGTCTGCGTAGAAAACGGCCAGGTGGTGGAGTACGCGCAAATCCTCTTTAAGGTGTTTTAACAGGGGGGTGACGGATATGGACAGGGAAGAACTCAAGACAATACTCCCGCACAGGGAGCCCATGCTGCTGGTGGACGAAGCCGAAATGGTATCCGATACCCAGGCCAGGGGACGCTATTTTGTGCGCGGAGACGAATGGTTTCTTAAGGGGCATTTTCCAAATAACCCCGTGGTACCTGGCGTTATTCAGTGCGAGATACTGGCACAGGCATCCTGCGTGCTGGTCGCTTCAAAAATCAAGGGATCGACGCCGTATTTTACGGGGCTCAACCGCGTGCGCTTTAAGCGCAAGGTGCTGCCAGGGGATACCATAGACATCGAAAGTGTACTCGTAAGGGAAAAAGCGCCCTTCTTTTTTGCGGAGGCCACGGGCTATGTTGCGGGCGAAATTGCGGTGAGCGCGGAGTTCTCCTTTATGCTGGAACAGCAAGGGGAGTGAAGCCGTGTTTACAAAAATATTGATCGCCAACCGCGGGGAGATTGCCGTACGCATCATCCGCGCCTGCAAGGAGATGGGTATCTCCACCGTCGCCGTATTTTCGGAGGCGGACCGGGACGCCCTGCACGTCAACCTTGCGGATGAAAGCATATGCATCGGCGCGCCGCACGCAAAGGACAGCTATCTCAATATGTCCGCCATACTCTCTGCCGCTGTCGTCACAGGAGCGGAGGCCATCCATCCGGGTTACGGCCTGCTTTCTGAGAATGCACGGTTTAGTGAGCTTTGCGCTTCCTGCGGCATCGCGTTTATCGGGCCCTCTGCCGAGGTGATCGCGAAGATGGGGGATAAAAACGCCGCGCGGCAGACCATGATAGAAGCTGGCGTACCCGTGATCCCCGGAAGCGAAGTGCTTGGTTCTCTGGAAGAGGCGCAGAAAGAGGCGGAGCGCATTGGCTATCCGCTTTTGATTAAAGCGCGGGCCGGTGGCGGCGGCAGGGGTATCCGGCTGGTGGAAAAAAAGGAACAGTTTGAAAAGGAGTTTTATGCTGCCTCCCAGGAAGCGGAAAACGCTTTTGGGGATGGTATGGTGTATCTCGAAAAATACCTGTTTCCCGTCAAGCACGTGGAGATGCAGATTCTCTCTGACAAGCATGGAAATGTCGTATGCTTGGGCGAGCGGGAATGCTCCGTGCAAAGGAAAAACCAAAAGCTCATAGAAGAAAGCCCTTCTCCCGCCGTGGACGAAACACTTCGCGCAAAAATGATGGAAACCTCCGTGCGCGCGGCAAAGTCGGCAGGGTACGAAAACGCCGGGACAATCGAATACCTCCTTGACCGGGACAGCAATTATTATTTTATGGAAATGAATACCCGCCTTCAGGTGGAGCATCCGGTCACGGAAATGGTCACGGGCGTAGACCTTGTCAAATGGCAGATCCGCGTGGCGGCGGGGCTGCCGCTGCAGTTTACGCAGGCGGATATCCGGCTTTCGGGCTGCGCCATCGAGTGCCGCATCAATGCGGAGGATCCCATGCACAATTTCAGGCCCTGCTGCGGCAAAGTGACGCTTTTGCACATCCCCGGCGGCCCCTGGGTGCGGTTTGATACGGCGCTCTACCAGGATTATGTGGTGCCGCCGTATTACGACAGCATGATCGCCAAGCTTATCGTGTACGCAAAAACGCGTGAGGAAGCCATCCGCAAGATGCAAGCCGCCCTGTGCGAGCTTGTCATTGAGGGGATCGCCCACAATAGCGAGTTGCAGATGGAGATATTGCTTGACGAGCGTTTCCAGACGGGCGTCTACACCACCGATTTTATGGCGAACAGGGGGTAGCGCATGCTCAAAAAGGACTTATTTAAAAAACCCAAGAACCCGCTTGAAACCGGCGAACCGATAAAGGAATCAAAAAAGCCCGCAATTCCTGACGAACTCTGCGTCAAATGCGGGTGCTGCAACGCTACGCTGTTTCAAAGCGAATTTTATAATAACCTTAAGGTCTGTCCCCGCTGCGGCGCATATTCGAGGCTGCGCGCGCGGGAGCGCATCGACTTATTGTGCGACCCGGATTCGTTTGAAGAAACGTTTACCGGCATCGTTTCCAGCGACCCACTGCGCTTTCCCGGCTATGACTGCAAACTTGCAAAAGCAAGGGAGGAAAGCGGAGAAGAGGAGGCCGTCATCTGCGGCACCGCAAGGATTGGTGGGATTCCGGCAGCGCTTTTTATCATGGAACCTAACTTTATGCTTGGCTCAATGGGCACGGCGCTGGGTGAGAAGGTAGCGCTATTGTTTGAGCTTGCGGCGCAAAAGGGGCTCCCGGTCATCGGTTTTACGGTTTCCGGCGGCGCGCGCATGCAGGAAGGAATACTATCTTTGATGCAGATGGCGAAAACGAGCGGGGCTGTAAAGCTGCATAGCGACGGCGGGAACCTCTACGTCTGCGTACTGACCGATCCCACGACGGGCGGCGTGACCGCGAGCTTTGCCATGCAGGCGGACATCATACTCTCCGAGCCCAAAGCGCTCATCG
>JAEZIE010000185.1 GCA_023416175.1 Bacillota bacterium | reverse complement strand
CTTCGGTACCGGCGACTATGCGACCGACCTCGCGGAAGCCAAAGCTCTGCTCGCAGAAGCTGGCTACAAAACCAAGTAATTTCTCTATGACCCAAAAACGGGCTGCCGGTAACGGCAGCCCGTTTTTTATATGCAGAAGAAGTAGCGTTTTCTCCACTTAGTGTGTTAGGGATATAATTCTGCCTGCCTCGAAAGAGATGCCCGATCACAAAAAACGGACGGGGGAGATCCCCGTCCATTCATATTTGTGGATATACAAGTATTACCGCTCGGGCTCGATCAGGCCGTAGTTGCCATCTCTTCGTGCATAAAGCACGTTGATGACGCCGGTTTCCGCATTCTCAAACACATAGAAGGAGTGACCAAGCAATGCCATCTGCAGCATCGCTTCCTCTTCGTTCATGGGTTTGATAGAGAAGCGTTTGACGCGGACAATACGGGGACCTTCCTCTTCGGCGTCCTCATAGCTTTCGGCATAGAGGGGAGCGTCATATTTGAATGCGCCTGCCTTGAGGTTCTTTTCCAGCTTCGTGCGGTGCTTAAGGATCTGCTTTTCCAATTTGTCGAGCACGTTGTCAATGGAGGCGTACATATCTCCGGTGACTTCTTCGCCGCGGATGATGATGCTCTCATACGGGATGGTTACTTCCACGATATGGCGGTTGCGCTCCACGGCCATCGTTACCTGAATTTCGGTATCCTTGGGGAAGTACCGCTCCAGTTTGCCGACCTTTTTGTCGATGAGATCCTTCAGATACTCAGATACCTCGATGTTTTTTCCGGAAATGGAAATACGCATACAGGTCAACTCCTTCCGGCGCGCCTTTGTATACTGTTGCGCGCTATATTGTTTTATTCTACAGGAGAGCAGATAATCCCTGCAATCCTCTAAAGGGACAGCTATAAAATAATATGCCCAAGGAAACGAAAAACGGACGGGGAAATGCTCCTCGTCCGCTTGGATGTTTACTATTACGCCTTTCCGTCGCTGCCGAGAACATGGACGATTTTGTGTTTGACCATTTCGCGGATTGCATCGCGCGCGGGTTTCAAGTACTGGCGCGGGTCGAAATGATCCGGATGCTCGGCAAAATACTTGCGGACGGTTCCCGTCATAGCGAGACGAAGGTCGCTGTCGATATTGATCTTGCAAACGGACATGCTTGCGGCCTGACGCAGCATGTCTTCCGGAATGCCGATGGCGTCGGGCATATTGCCGCCGTTTTCATTGCTCATCTTGACGAACTCGGGGACAACGGAGGAAGCGCCGTGCAGCACGATGGGGAAACCGGGCAGGCGCTGCTGAATCTTTTCTAAGATATCAAAGCGGAGCTGGGGCTTGACGCCGGGCTTGAACTTGAACGCCCCATGGCTTGTACCAATGGCGATTGCAAGAGAATCAACGCCCGTGCGGGAAACGAAATCTTCCACTTCTTCGGGATGGGTATAGGAAGCGTCTTCCGCGCTGACGTTGACGGCGTCTTCAATGCCGGCAAGACGGCCAAGTTCACCTTCTACGACAACGCCACGGTCATGCGCGTACTCCACAACCTTCTTGGTCAGGGCGACGTTCTCTTCATACGAATGATGGGAGCCGTCGATCATAACGGAGGTAAAACCGCCGTCGATGCAGCTCTTGCAAAGCTCAAACGTATCGCCGTGGTCCAAGTGGAGGCAAATGGGCAGATCCGTTTCAAGGATTGCAGCCTCGACCAATTTCATCAAATAGGTGTGGTTGGCGTATTTGCGCGCGCCGGAGGAAACCTGAAGTATAAGCGGGGATTTGACTTCCTTGGCGGCTTCCGTAATGCCCTGGACGATCTCCATATTATTTACGTTGAACGCGCCGATTGCGTAACCACCCTGATAAGCTTTTTTAAACATTTCTGTGCTGGTAACCAAAGCCATATCTTTTTCACGCTCCTTTGTTTTTATTATAACCCAATTGGCCTATATTGCAATCGCTTTTTGTCATAATATTGCGGGCGACGCACATAAGACAAAATCATAACAGAACCGATTGTTTACGCGCCATAAAGGGGATATAATGAAAATTAAGGCAATATCCCGTGCAATGGCGCATATTGCGAAAGAGGAATCAAGATGAAGGACAAGCTCATATCCGTTATCATACCGGTATTCAACGAGCAGGAAGTTTTACCCCTGTCCTACTCACGCCTTACATCGGCCATGCAAGGTATAGGCTACCCTTATGAGTTGATATTCGTAGACGACGGCAGCAGAGACGGTTCGCTCAAACTGTTGAGAGAGTTTTCGGATACGGATCAAAACGTCCGCGTGCTCTCGTTCTCCCGGAATTTCGGGCACCAGCTTGCGGTAACCGCCGGGATGGACGCGGCGAAGGGCGGCGCTCTTGTAGTGATCGACGTGGACTTGCAGGACCCGCCGGAGCTTATTGCGAAGATGATTGAGCTTTGGGAGCAAGGGGCAGAGATCGTATACGGTAAGCGAATCAAACGCAAGGGAGAAACGCTCTTTAAGCGCCTGACCGCCCACATGTATTACCGTCTGTTGACCGCCATGAGCGCCTATCCCATTCCGCTGGACAGCGGGGATTTCAGATTGCTGGACAGATGCGTGGCGGATCAGTTTTTGAATATGCGTGAGCATAACCGCTTTTTGAGGGGCATGTCAGCCTGGATGGGCTTTGAGGCGGTGCCGCTTGAATTTGTCCGCGCAGAACGTCAGGCGGGCACCACCAAGTACACGCTCAAAAAAATGCTCAAGCTTGCGTTTGACGGCATCACCGGCTTTTCCGCCCGTCCGCTCACGCTGCCCGGGTGGATTGGCGTGGGGCTCATTGCGCTTTCGGGCCTCGGCTTAATAGCGCTTATTGTGCTTGCAGCCACCATTGGCTTGGCACCGTGGCTTTGGGGATTGGACGGCATGCTGCTTGTGCAGGGCATCACGCTCTGTGCGCTCGGTATTCAGGGGGCATATATGAGCCGGATGTATGATGAACTCAAGGGCAGGCCGCTCTATATCCTCAAGGAAAAGATCGGCTTTGCAAAAGAAGGGGGTGAAGGCCATGTTTGAAGTGTTTACACCCTACCTTCTTGTTGGCGCTATTGTTGGACTCCTGCTCTTTTTGCTGTTGTTCCGGTTTTGGAACCTTCCGCGCAAGCTGAAGTCCCATTTCAAGCTCAATACCAGGCCCAAGGTCACAGTTTTCATCATCCTGGCCGGTTTTGTGGTCGCCATCGTAGTGACTGTGCTTGTGGGCGTGATCGGTCTTCCCGTGGTTGCGGCGCAGTTGATTGAAGGGCTTGGCATTGGCTTCTCCTGCGCGGTTGTTGTGGGCATGCTCAACGCTTCCAATACGGACGGCGGAAAGAAAACACCTCTATCCGGCACAAAAACAACCAATCGCCAGCCTTCCGCGGATAATAGAGGCAGGCGCAGCAAAGGATAAACGATGGAACGCGCGGGTTCACCACGCGTAATATGCTTTATAAATGACTAGAAAACAAAACAGGGGGTAACTATGATCGATCCCAGAGTACGCACATTGGCGCGCAACCTCGTCAGGTTTTCCTGCGATGTGAAGCCGGGCGAAAAGGTCTTAATAGAATCTGTAGGTGAAACCGGGCCGCTTATGCAGGTGTTGGTGGAAGAAGTGTATGAAGCGGGTGGTATCCCGTTCGTCTGGCTGGACAACAGAAGCGTGGACAGGGCGCTTTTGATGCACTGCACGGATGAACAGCTCAAAATCCGCGCAGAGGTTGATGGCAGCCTCATGGAAAAGATGCAGGCGTTTATTGGCGTGCGCGGCGGCCCCAACGCGGCGGAACTTTCCGATGTACCGCCTGAGCAGCTCGCCCGCTATCAACGCGTCTACTGGCGGCCCGTACACGGCCAGATTCGCGTTCCCAAGACCAAATGGGTGGTCTTACGGTATCCGCATCCCAGCGTGGCGCAAATGGCGGATATGAGCACCGAGGCGTTTGAAAACTATTACTTCAACGTCTGCAATCTTGACTATTCCCGCATGGAGCA
>JAEZIE010000160.1 GCA_023416175.1 Bacillota bacterium | reverse complement strand
TGCAGGCGTTTTTTGAAAAGAAACGGTAATACCGACGAATTCCGGGGAAATTGGATTAGATTTTATTAACAAAGTTTGAACATTGTGGATACAGCGCAACCAGCATTGCACCTGCTTCGTTTTAGTTGGTATAATACGCATGAACAGGCTGTTCGGCTGCACGCTATCCATATCCCGCTTGCGCGGCTATTTTATGGAAACCGGGGAAACCCGGGAGGAGGCAGCATGGATAACATGTTCGTGATTTTCGAGGTGGGGCTGGGCGCTTATATTTTATATGGCGCCGTAATGAAATCGGGTCAGATGTTCAAGAACGAGAACATCAAAAAGGGCATGGAAGAAAAATACCACAACTTGATCCGGTTATTTTCTTTCATACTCGGGCCGCTGATGATTGCGCTGGGCGTGGTTGATTATTTCAATGTCCGCTCGGGCAATGGCAGCTGGAATCTCCCGCTTTACATTCTATGGGGATTGACACTCGTTGGGATTGTGCTTCTGTTTGTGTTTACGTTGCGTATGACGGACCGAAGCAAGAAAAGCCAATCCGCCGGAAGGCCTCGCGGTGAAAAGCCGGCACCCCGCGCCGCATTCGAGTTCGATGAGGAGGAAAAAAAGCCCTCTGCTCCGAATAAGCGCGGCAGCGACGGGAATAAAAAGGATTGACAATCGGCGGTATCTTTTCCCATATTTTACACAGTTTTGAAAGGGGATTCCAATGTCTTTGAACCGCACCGCGCGCTTTGGCGCGCTATTGCTCGCTCTCGTCGTGATGCTCAGCGTTCTCGTTCCAGCCGCTGCTGCGGCGACCGCCACCGTAACAGCTGTTACAACCGGCAGCGTCATGCTACGCACCGGCGCTGGCACGGGCTACCCCTCCCTTACCAAGGTTACAAAGGGTTCGACGGTAACGGTACTGGACAACACCACCCAAAAGGGATGGTGGAAGGTGAACTTTAACGGGCAGGAAGGCTATATCTCCGCACAATATCTCAAAATTTCTTCCGTGTCCGCCGCCGTCCCCCCGAAGGAAACAAAAGAAACGGTCACCATCCGCAACACCGTCCTGCGCACGGGCCCGAGCCGCTCCTACGATCTGGTCACCAAAATCGAGCCGGGTGAGCCCGTTACCATACTGGACGTCAACTTCAGCAAGACCTGGGCTCCCGCATCCTACAATGGGCTCACGGGCTATATCGATATGGCGCATGTGAAGGAAGACGCCCTTCTAGGCGCAGAATCCTCTGCCGCGACGCCCAAGCCCTCCGCGGCCCCCGCCCCCACCGCCACGCCTAAGCCGACTACGGCCAACGCGCAGACCGCGACCGGGGACGTTGCAGAGGAAGGGACAAAGGCCAACACCAATATCTCATCCACCGATTCGCTCGCAAGCAAAGTTGCCAGCGCGAGGAGGATCAATTCCGATACGCTGGGATGGATCAAGGTTCCGGGCACCAACGTGGATGAACCCATACTCTACGGTGCGAACTGGTACTACGCCAACCATAACATCTATAAAAAGAAGTCCTATGAAGGCGTATACCCCTTCTCCGGCCGTATCAGCAAAAACGTGGTTATATTCGGCCACAACCTGCGTGGGTCCAGCAGTGTGTTCCACCAGCTGCACCACCTGCAGGAAGCGGCGCTCGGATATGGGAAGTGCCAGTCCGGCTCCTGTGGAAGGTCGCTTTCTTCTAGCCTCAAGGATTGGTACAAGACCAGCGCGGGCCGCACATGGAATATTTCCATATTCGGCAAACAGAAGTGGGAAGTGTTCGCCATGTATGAGGTAAAGGCGAAAGAACCCATCGCCACGCTGCGCAATAACTGGAACCTGAGCGGCAGCAACGGCACGGTTCAGAAATGGATCGACTACCAGCTCAACCGCTCGGAAATCAATTTCGGCGTGCCCGTAACGGATAAGGACCAGCTCATGACGCTGATCACCTGCGGCACGAATTACGACTCCGCCACCGCGAATTCCCGCCTGTTTGTGTTCCTGAAGAACGTGGACTGACGCGGATTTGAAAGTAAGCACTTATTGAAAACACCAACGACAAGGAGGGAACATCTCATGAAGACCACCCGCAAGGGGCTGCGTATCTTGGCGCTGACGCTGTGCCTGGCAGTGATGCTGGGTCTGGCGGTACCTGCGCTTGCAGCAAACATCTATACCTACGGCAAAGTACTTGCTGACGATACCAAGGTTTACTCGACCGCCGATAAGACCACGGTCATCGGCACGTTCGCAAAAGGCAACATCGTTGGCATCGAATCTCAGGTGAGCGCAAAGGACGTATACATCATCCGTACCAGCGCCACCGGCACGGCAGTCGGATACATTACAAGGGGTTCCGTCACGCTGACCAACGCCGCCACGCTTTCCAATATGAATGCGGTTTCCGGCACTACGGCCACCACCGGTACCATCTACAAAGTTTCGAGCTACGCCAACATGCGCGAAAAGGCGAGCACCTCGGGCTCTGTGATCGCGAAACCCACCAAGGGCGCCGCGGTTACCATCCTTGGTGAAAGCGGCACCTTCTATCAGGTTTCCTATAACGGAAAGACCGGGTATATCGCCAAGACTTACGTGAAGGTCAACTCTGGCTCCACCTCTTCCGGCGGCAGCACGAGCACCACGACGGGCACCATTTATAACGTCAGCAGCTACGCCAATATGCGCGCTGCTGCGAATACGACAAGCTCCGCCACCAAGCTGAACAAAGGCGTCA
>JAEZIE010000091.1 GCA_023416175.1 Bacillota bacterium | reverse complement strand
ATCCTATGGTTGACAGAGCGCTGTTTCGCGCGCTATACTTTTAGAAAATTACATAGTTGCGATGAAAAAGAGGAGTACGTTTTGTTCCGGCAGCAGAGAGGCGGCTTCACCGGCTGAAAGGGCCGCTAGCATAGGGGAAAACGGAAGGTCGCTTTGGAGCATTGCGGGGTGAACTGTTTTAGTAACCTCGACGCCTGCGCGGCGTTATTGCGTATGAGAGTGGAGCGTCTTTTGTTAAGAAAGGTGCTCAACAAAGGTGGTACCGCGGGTGTTCTTCGTCCTTTGAAAGGAAGAACGCCTTTTTTATTGCAAAAAAGCTTTGATAGAGGAGGAACAAGCGAATGGAAATGAACAAGACATATGACCACAGTGCAGTGGAAAACCGTTTGTATGAAATTTGGGAAAAGAACGGGTATTTCCATGCTGAACCCAATACCGGAAAGCCGCCCTATACCATCGTGATACCGCCGCCCAATATCACGGGGCAGCTCCATATGGGCCACGCGTTGGACGAAACATATCAGGATGTGCTTACGCGTTACAAGCGCATGAGCGGCTTTGAAACGCTGTGGCTGCCCGGTACGGACCATGCCTCCATCGCGACGGAGGTAAAAATCGTGGAGCAGATGGCAAAGGAAGGCCTCACCAAAAAGGACATCGGGCGCGAAGGCTTTTTGGAGCGTGCCTGGGCATGGCGGCGTGAATACGGCGGACGCATCGTCAACCAGTTAAAGAAACTCGGCTCCTCCTGCGATTGGGAGCGCGAGCGTTTCACCATGGACGAAGGCTGCAACAAGGCCGTTATCAAGGTATTCGTTGACCTCTACAACAAAGGGCTCATTTATCGGGGCGACCGCATCATCAACTGGTGCTCGGACTGCAAGACCGCGCTTTCAGATGCGGAGGTGGAGTATGAGGAGCAGAACAGCTTCCTCTGGCAGGTGCGTTATGACGCGCCGGACAAGAGCTATTCTATTACTGTGGCCACCACCCGCCCGGAAACCATATTGGGGGATACCGCCATTGCCGTGCATCCGGAGGATGAGCGCTATGCCGCGATCGTGGGTAAAAGTGTCGTTGTCCCGGTACTGGGGCGCGAAATCCCCATCGTGGCCGACGCGTACGTGGAAAAGGAATTCGGCACCGGTGCCGTGAAGATCACGCCCGCGCACGACCCGAACGATTTTGAAGTGGGCGTTCGGTGCAAGCTTCCTTCCCTGCGCGTATTTACGGACGACGGCCACATCAACGAGCTTGGCGGATCGTACGAAGGCTTGACGCTTTTGGAATGCCGGAAAAAGTTTGTGGCGGATCTTGAAGCTGCCGGCGCTTTGGTAAAGGTGGAGCCTTACGCCCACAACGTAGGCACCTGCTACCGCTGCCACCACACGGTGGAGCCACTCGTCAGCAAGCAGTGGTTTGTGGATATGAAGCCGCTTGCCGCCCCCGCAATTGAGGCCGTACGTTCGGGTTCCATCAAATTTGTACCCGAACGGTTCGATAAGACCTACTTTAACTGGATGGAAAACATCCGCGATTGGTGCATTTCCCGCCAGCTCTGGTGGGGACACCGCATTCCAGCCTACTATTGCGACGCCTGCGGCGAGACGGTGGTGCAGGAAACTGCTCCCTCCGCCTGCCCCAAATGCGGGCATAAGGCGTTCCATCAGGACGAAGATGTGCTGGATACCTGGTTCAGCAGCGGGATGTGGCCGTTTTCCACGCTCGGTTACCCGGAAGAGACGGAGGAATTAAAATACTTCTACCCGACCTCCACACTTGTAACTGGGTACGACATCATATTCTTCTGGGTCGCCCGCATGATCGTGTTTGGTCTGCATGTGATGAACGAAAAGCCGTTTGATAGGGTGTACATCCACGGTATCGTGCGGGACAGCCAGGGAAGGAAGATGTCAAAGTCCCTGGGCAACGGCATAGACCCCTTGGAGGTCATTGAAAAATACGGCGCGGACTCGCTTCGCTTCAGCTTGCTCACCGGCAACTCCGCTGGCAACGATATGCGTTTTTACTGGGAAAAGGTGGAGGCCGCGCGCAATTTCTGCAACAAGGTGTATAACGCCGCGCGCTTTGTGCTGATGAACCTTGGCGACGAACCGGCGGGGGAGATCAGCCAAAAATTACTCGACTCCTCCGATAAATGGATCTTAAACCGCCTGAATGAGGTGGTCGGGGAGGTCACGAGCAATCTCGATGCATTCGAGCTTGGCCTTGCCGCGCAGAAAATCTACGATTTTATTTGGACGGAGTTCTGCGACTGGTATATTGAAATCGCAAAGATCCGGCTCTATGGCGAGGATCCGGCGGCAAAGAACCATGTGCGTGCCGTGCTGCTGCGTGTGCTTGGCGACTCGATGAAGCTTTTACATCCCTTCATGCCGTTTATTACGGAGGAGTTGTACACGCACCTGCCCACGTCGGACAAAACCGTAATGCTTTCCGACTGGCCCAGGGTGGAAGAAGCGCTTTCCTTCCCCAAGGACGCGCAGGACATGGAAGCCGTCATGGAGTTGATCCGCTCCATAAGAAACATACGTGCAGAAATGAACGTGCCGCCTGCTAAGCGCATCAGCGCGGTACTTATTACAAAACCGGAATATATTCGAGTGTTTGAGGGCGCCGGACTATACATGAACCGGCTTGCGGGTATCGAGCACGTCAGCGTAAAGGATACGAAAGAAGGTATTCCCGCCAACGCTGTTTCCGTGGTGTGCTCCGTCGTGGAAGCCTTTATCCCGCTTGCGGAGCTTGTGGATATTGAGAAAGAACGCGAGCGCGTGGCCAAGGAAATCACGCGAATGGAAGGCGAGGTTGCCCGTGCCGCCGGTAAGCTGAATAACCCCGGCTTTGTCGCAAAAGCGCCGCAGCGCGTAATAGAAGAGGAGCAGGGGAAGTTAGCTACCGCCCAGGAGATGCTTGAGAAGTTGCAAACCCGACTGAAGGACATCGGCTAAAGCCCGAAGAAAAGATCCTTATATAAAGCGCGCAATTTCAGAATAATTGCGCGCTTTTTCGTGTATTTATTCGCGGATTGGTTGCGTGTATCCAATGCGTTGGGTATAATGGGAAGCAAGCGCGGCACAATCGCCACAGCACAAACGCAATGTACTGCCTGAATACGGCATGACGCACGTCAGGCAGACGGATGAAAAGGAGAAAATTCCCATGATACAGTTCGACCTCATTCGCGCAACTGACCCCGAAATTGCGGACGTTATGGCTATGGAGCTTGGCCGCCAGCGGGACCATCTGGAGTTGATTGCATCCGAAAACTTTGTTTCAGAGGCTGTCATGGCCGCTATGGGCAGCCATCTGACGAATAAATATGCAGAAGGATATCCCGGCAAGCGTTACTACGGCGGCTGTGAATATGTAGACATTGCGGAAGACATTGCGCGCAACCGCGCCAAGCAGCTCTTTGGCGCAGAACACGCGAACGTTCAACCCCATTCGGGTGCGCAGGCGAACCTTGCCGTATACTTTGCGCTTTTGACTCCCGGCGATACAATATTGGGCATGAATCTCTCCCACGGCGGGCATTTAACCCATGGCAGCCCCGTCAATATGAGCGGCAAGTATTTTAAGGTTATTCCATACGGCGTTAACAAGGAAACCGAACAGATCGACTATGAGGAGCTGGAGCGCCTCGCTTTGGAGCATAAGCCCAAAATGATCGTTGCAGGCGCAAGCGCATACCCGCGTGGGATCGATTTTGCACGCATCGGTGAGGTAGCAAAGCGCATCGGCGCGTACTTTATGGTGGATATGGCACATATCGCGGGCCTTGTCGCCGCAAGCGAGCATATGAACCCCGTACCTTACGCGGATGTTGTGACTTCCACCACACATAAGACGCTGCGTGGGCCGCGTGGAGGGCTGATACTCTGCAGGGAAGCGCTTGCAAAGGACATCGACAA
>JAEZIE010000074.1 GCA_023416175.1 Bacillota bacterium | reverse complement strand
TTCAGATCGCCGAAGGCGAAGTATGCGTCAACATCGGCTACAAATCTGATGGGTTCATCCCTAAGAACGAGTTCTCTTCCGACCCGGATGTCAACCCGGCAGACGTTCTCAAGGTTGGCGATCCCATAGAGGTGGAAGTCATTAAGGTCAACGACGGTGAAGGCAATGTGCTGCTTTCCCGCAAGAGCGTTGAGGGCAAGAAACTCTGGGAAGAGCTGATGTCCGAAACGGATATCGAAGGCCGCGTGTTCGAAGCGGTGGGCAAAGAGGTCGTTAAGGGCGGCCTGATTGCCTCCATCAACGGCGTGCGTGCTTTCGTGCCTGCCTCCCATGTATCCACGAAGTATGTAGAGAACCTCACCGAGTTTGTGGGCCAGCCCATGAAGCTCTCGGTGATCGAAGTGGACAAGTCGCGCAAGCGCATTGTCGCTTCCCAGAAGAATGTGCTCATCGCTGAGCAGGAAGCCGAAAAGAAGCAGAAGTGGAAGACGCTCGAAGTCAACTCAAAAATCACCGGCGTCGTACGCAGGCTTACGGATTTCGGCGCGTTTGTGGACATCGGCGGTGTCGACGGTCTCATCCATGTGACGGATATCGCATGGGGCCGCGTCAAGCATCCTTCTGACGTTTTGAAGATCGGCCAGCAGGTCGAAGTCCTTGTGCTCAATGTGGATGTTGAAAAGGAGCGCGTCTCTCTGGGTTACAAACAGCTCCACGCCAAGCCTTGGACGCAGGCTGCAGAAAAATACCCCGTTGGCAGCGTCGTGGAAGGCAAAGTCGTCCGCATCGTGCCCTTTGGCGCATTCGTGGCGCTTGAGCCCACCATCGACGGCCTCATTCACATCTCCCAGGTCAGCGTAAGGCGTATTGCGAAGGTTGAAGATGAAATCAACGTCGGCGATGTCGTGCGCTGCAAAGTGCTTGAAGTCAATCCGGAGGCCAAGCGCATCAGCCTGAGCCGCAAGGAAGTCATACTGGAGGAAAATCCTGAAATCGCCGAGCAGATTGCCGCAGAGCGCGCAGAGCGCGACCGCCAGTTTGCACAGCGCCAGGAGCAGCGTGCAACGGAACGCCAGCAGCGTGATCAGCAGCGCGCAGCATCCCCCAGGCAGGAGCGCGCACCCCAGCAACCCCGTACGGAACGTGCGCCGCAGGCTGCCGCCCCCGGCGATAGGCCGGAGCGCGAACGCCGCCCCCGCCGCAGCGAGGATGGCGATTATGATCTGCCGCCGGTACAGTCCACCACCACCAGCCTTGCGGATCTTTTCCAGGGTTTCAACATGGATGAACTGGACTCCGATAAGTAAGCGAATAAAAGACCAACAAAAAGAGCCGGTACGCACCGGCTCTTTTTTTATGTAAACGTGAATGGGATCCATCATTCTACTAATTGCCGCAACTGCGCTTCGGATAAGCGATAGATGGTCCATTCATCCATCGCCTCTGCGCCCATGGAGCGGTAGAAATCAATGCTTGGCTGGTTCCAGTCAAGGCAGCACCATTCCAGACGGCCGCAGCCCCGTTCCAGACATAGCGCGGCAAGATACCGAAAGAATGCCTTGCCAAACCCTTGCCCGCGCGCGCAGGGCCGTACAAAAACATCTTCGAGATAGATGCCGGAGCGCCCAAGGAAGGTGGAAAAGTTATGGAAGAATAGGGCATAGCCTACGGGTTCGCCGTTCCATTCGCCGATCAGAACCTCGGCCCTGTGTTTTTCCACAATCCATTCATTCAGGGTATCCAACGTTGCCTCCACCTGGTCTTCCAATTTTTCATATACGGCGAGTTCGCGAATAAGCGTTAATACCAAAGGCATGTCTTCAGCTTTCGCATGACGAATGATGAATTCTTCCATAAATCGCTCCCTGTATTTTCGTAATTTCACAAAAGAACGCGAATTTTCATATGATAGGTATATAGTGTACTAAATATATACGGAACATACAACGGAGCGATTCTACACGGCTTAGCGCAGGAATTCAATAATTATTCACGCAAAGCCGCTCCGAAAATGGTATAATACGCATAAGTACCGTGCCATCAGTTGCACGACGAAACGGAAGGTTACATGAATCGACAAACGAAGCGCCGGTCTACACTCGCGTCCACCACGACGCGTAGCGTATCCGGAAACGCAAAACGCATCACTCGAAATCGCATTCTTGCACGAGCAACACACGTGCGGATGCGTGCGGCGACGGCGCGTGCGCGCAGCATTTTCTTTGCGTTTGCCGTCCAGGTAAAAAAACGCTCTCCCCGCGCGCTGGCAGTAATGGGAATACTACTTGTGATCGTTATCGGTATACCGGCTGCCGTCATGATGGGATCCGGCAAAAATAAGGCGGTGTCACTGCCCGCCGCTACGCCAACACCGCCAGGACTGGTCATGGATGTTGGGGCTTATACGCTCAGCTCCGGAGGACAGGACGTCGCGTCCGCATCCGGAATTGTACCTACGCCTTCGCCCTTGCCGTCTCCCACCCCGGAGCCGCATCCGAACAACACTGTAATCAAAGAAGGCATGACGGCGCCTGTGGTGGCAGAGATACAGGAACGCCTAATGGAACTTGGTTATATGGATTGGGATGAACCGACGACAAAGTACGGTCCCATCACCAAGAGCGCCATCAAACTGTTCCAGCGCCAGCATAAACTAACCATCGACGGCTGCGTCGGCTTAGAAACCTATAATTTTTTGATGTCCGATCAGGCACAAAAATACGTTATTTCCATCGGCATTGAGGACCATGACGTCAAAGAACTTCAGATCCGTTTGCGCGAGCTGGGGTATTTGGATAAAGCGACCGAATACTTTGGTACCGATACGGAAGCTGCCGTGAAGAAGTTCCAGGAGCGCAACGGACTGTACCCCGACGGCAAGGTCGGCGAACAGACCCGTGAGTTTCTCTATAGCGAAGACGCAAAGGCTAATTACTTTGAGCGTGGCGAGGTGAGCGAGAAGCTTCGCACATATCAGAACAGGCTCAAAAAGCTCGGTTATCTGACCACCGAGGCGGACGGCAAGTACGGCAACGATACGGAAAACGCCGTGAAACGCTTCCAGGAGCGAACCGGTTTGATTGCGGACGGTTACCTTGGCCCGCAGACAATCGAACTGTTGATGTCCTCCGACGCGCAGGCAAACGCGCTTATGATCGGTATGAAAGGCTCGGATGTGGAAAATGTCCAGCAGCGCTTGAAGGAACTCAAGTACTTAAAGACTGTGGACGGCTACTATGGCTCCGGCACGGAAAGCGCCGTACGCGCGTTCCAGGAACGCAATGGTCTCTCCGCGGACGGCAAGGTTGGAAAGCACACCATGAACGTGCTGATGTCCTCTGGCGCCAAGAAGGCCAGCAGCACAAGCTCCAGTTCCGGTTCTTCCGGCTCAAGCTCCTCCGGCTCCTCGGGCTCGGGCTCTTCCGGCTCTTCCGGATCTAATTCCTCCGGTTCCTCGGGTGGCAGCGTTTACGTCCCGAGCAACGGTGCGAATGTGGAAACCTTCATCGCCGTCGCGAAATCCAAGCTCGGCAGCAGGTATGTGCGCGCCGGCAAGGGTCCCAATACGTTTGACTGCTCCGGTTTCGTATACTGGAGCCTCAACCAGGCGGGCGTCAAGCAGGGATATATGACTTCCTCTGCGTGGCAGAAGACGACGAAGTACCAGCGTATCTCCAGCATGAGCAATCTGGAGCGCGGCGATATCATAAGTTTCCGGGGGCATGTGGGCATTTATCTTGGAGATGGTAAGATGATTGACGCGTCCTCGAGCGAAGGCAAGGTACGCATTACCAGCAGCAATATCCATAGTTCCTCTTATTGGAAGAGCCACTTTGTTGCAGGGTTCCGTGTATTCTAAGCGGACAGGCTTTACATGATCAAAACCCCCGGCCATAGGCTGGGGGTTTTTAACTGAACAGCTAAACTGAGTCATTACAATCGGGAGCTTTCGCATGCAGAGAGCATCCTATATATTCCAAGCAAAAAAGAAATCTGTCGAATCTTGATTCTTTCCATCATTCTTGCTATCATTAATGCTTGTGTCTACAGAACAAATTAAAGGAGCAATCCACATGCAAACCAATGAGACGAAACTCACCACCGCAGACCCTTCCGCCCTTGGCTTGTTTGGCCTTGCTATGGTCACTTTGGTCGCCTCCAGCCAAAAGCTGGGGTGGACGAGTGGCGTATCCCTTGTGCTGCCCTGGGCCATATTTTTAGGGGCAGTTGCACAACTGTTTGCTGCTGTTGGCGACAGCAAGCGCAACAATGTATTCGGTACCACCGCATTTGGCGCGTACGGGCTTTTCTGGCTGGGCGTATCCCTAACCTGGCTCATTAAACTTGGCGCCCTTGGCACGCCGCTGCAGGCGGATGCGGATGGGCACCAACTGGGTGTTGCATTCGCGGGCTACCTCATTTTTACACTCATCATGACGTTCGCCTCGCTCAAAACGAACAAGGTACTCACAGTTATCTTTGTGCTCATTGATTTTCTGTTCATCGGCCTTACGTTCAGCACGCTGGGCATTGCGGAAGGCTTCATGCATATGCTCGCGGCTGTTTCCGAGCTTCTGATCGCGCTTGTATCCTTTTACGGCTGTGCAGCCAATGTGGTCAACGCCACATATGGACGCACCGTGCTTCCCTTGGGTGCGAGCTTCCGCAGCTAATATTTATAAAAAGTCGAGTACCGCCGATCTATTAGGTTGGCGGTTTTTTGTTTTGTCGGTTTCAATATATTGGCACATTATTCTATACTTGCCAGCGTAATTCATTTGGGATTATGATAAAGATATACATCGCGAAATAATGCGAAATGGGAGAGAAGCAGTATGAAACTTTCTCAGGGTTGGCAGTTTGGGAAAAAGCGTATGTCGCTCGATATGCTGATGCAGCGCAGGCTGCAGCCCTACTCCATGCAAGAGGCCAAACTGAGACTGCTGCCTGTTTTAAGAGGCCTTATTCAGCTCCATATCCGAGGGGAGACCCATGGCAGCATTTATCCCACCAATATTTTTGTAGATGAGTATGGATATTTTGATTTGGGCAATCCCAACAAAAAGACTGCGGCAAATCAGGCAGCGCCGTATCGCTCCTTCGAACAATATGCGGGAGAAGCGCAGAGGACATATAGCGATGTTTACGCATTGGGCGCAGTGCTGTTTTTTCTCATTACCCACAAAGAGCCGGATACTGTGCTTGCCCGTTTACAGAATGATACTGTAAACGTACGTTTGTCTGAATCGCTCGTTTCAGATCAAGACCGGGCGGTAATTTTAGCAGCGATGGCCTTGAAAAAAGAAGAACGCTTGCACGACGTAGGCGCGTTGATCAATGCTCTAGGGCTGATCAGTGAATTCAGCCAGCCGATACAGGTGAACCAAGCGCAACCGATACAGGTGAACCAAGCGCAACCGATACAGCTGAACCAGCCTCATACCATGCAGATGAACCGAGTACATCCGAAGCAGGTATATCAAGCTCATACGCTGCAGGTAAATCAGGTTCAACCATATCAAGTGGATCAAGCTAAGCCGGTTCAGTTAGACCAGATTCAGCCGGCTCATATTCCCCAGGCAAGGCAGGCAAGAAGCCCGATATCCACAAGCGCTCTTATCATTACTTGTGCCGTTTTGCTGTTTGGTATTTTCGGTACCATCTGGATGATTAGCGGTATCAATTACCGTCAAGCGGCTGATTATGTGAAGAGTGGAGATTATACTGCAGCCCGAACGTCAATTGCCGGTACGGTGGTTATATACCCGGATGCAAAAACTTTTTCCTACTACATCAATTCGGGCTATTTTCTTGAACTCGGATATTATGACGAGGCAAAGGATCGGTTTCTTTCTTTGAAGGATTACCGAGACGCCAAAGACATGGTGCTTGAGTGCGAGTATCAAAAAGCGCTCTCAACGTTAGACGCTGGTAAATACGTTGCGGCCAAGGAAGCGTTCGAGGCGCTGGGCGAGTATTCAGATGCAAAGAACATGGCGCTTGAATGCGATTATCGTACGGCGTCCGACTTATTGAAGAAAAAAGAGTATGATCGGGCGCGGCACATGTTTGAGAAACTTGCCGATTCCGATTACCGTGATGCGGATCAAATGTTGATGGAAGCGAATTACCAGAAGGCAGTGGATATTTATCAGCAATTTATAAAAGCAACTCCAAATCAGCGATACAAAATTAAAATTAAGGTTGCATTGGATTTGCTTCATTCAATTAAAGGATACTCCGATGCAGATCAAAAAATTGTTCTGTTTGAAAATGTGATCTATCAGGAAGCAGTTATTCGGTTTGATAAAGTCGTAGAGTTTTTCGAAGCGGATGCTGATTTGTTGCTTGGAGCGGATGGACTGTATGATTCATATTTAATTAGTGCGCAGGATTATTTCTCGCTTGTGCCGCAACTGGGTGAAAGTGAGCGCTATTCTGAAGTTTGCAGAATAATATCAGATGGTACATTGGACTGGCAGGAAACAAGTAAGGAACTCATCAGATTTTGGCAGTTCGAGCCGGCTCGGAAGATCATCTTATCCGATAATCTTGTAAACTATTTCCTTGTTGGTTCCTGGAAGGGAGATGGCCGGTATTTTAAAGTTAGCCTGGATGACGATGGATTTCTTTTCAGTGATGATTTTATCGCAATCTATGAAAGCGGATATCATGCTTCCATTGACGATCTTATCTATTCAGTTGGTAACGATAAACGTGGTTGGAAAAAGGTTTCCAGGCTTTCCTTTGCAGACATAGATACCATGCATGCTTACCTGTACTCAAGCAACAAGACATACACGCTCCACAGGCAATAAAGATTGCGGGAGGTCCTGTTGGAACATCCGAACAATGTTTATATCACCTTCACTATATTGAAAACTGAGCTGAGCGCCTGATAGTCCGTAATGGGGAAATCCTGTATTATTCGGAAGCTGATCCCGCCCAAACCGTAGATTCTTACCAGTTCCAATATGGACAGGTTGATACATCTATTGGGGCACCAGACTAGATATTCCTTTCCTTCAACGTCAATATATTGGAAATACGATACGCCAGTCCTGGAATCTGTCTGGAAGCTTGTGCCTGCCTGATTGGCAAGGCGCTCGGCATCTGAAATGGTAAGCAGGGTAGGCTGTATATGCGGCTGAAAAGGCAGCTGTGAATGAAAGCAGCAGTTGGGAACACCGATAATGAGCTTCCATGCGGGGACAAGCTGGGTAGCAAAGTCCATCGCTTGTTGCGTGAGGTCTAAAACCGGCGATTCGAGATTAGCATTGCACGCCCATTCATTGGTCCGGATGAGAAATCTGTCGGCCAAGTGCTCAAATTCCTCCAATGGAAGCAGCAGTGATAAGTTTTCTTGCTCGCTCAAAAGTACGACAATCCGAACAACGATAAACATTTTATAATCTTGCGCATGCAGCGCTTCGCTAAGCATATGCAGAAAGTTGATATATTCTGGTAAAATGTGCGGAGAAACAAACTCAAAGTCGATATTCGCGCCATAATAGTTATTTTTGCGTACGGCTGCCACAATGCTTCCAATGAGCCTTTGCCTGGAGGCAGGATGGCTTACTACGGCATCGACCAAGTCACTGGAGTATAGTCCGTTTTCAGATGTGTTGGATACGACCATCATGGGCGCAACTTTGGCCTGCCGGGCGGTTTGTATCATTTCTTGATTGTTGATGCCGATCAGATCTCCTGTTAGGGTAAACCGGTTGCCGATGATGCTCAAATAGGTCAGATAAGGTAAAACTTGACCTAAGTATGCCTCATCGGCATTGGGGTAGGTATAGCCGTTGGTTTCGATTGCCTGAAGCTCTTGGGTCGGCGGCGGTAATTGGAGTGTCTCGCCAATCACAAGCCCACGATCCATGATTCTGGGATTGACAGACGTGAGTTCACGCGTTGTCAGACCATGCTTTCTGGCAATGGAATAGATGGTATCGCTCGGCTGCACGACATATGTGTTCAATGCGTTCACATCCATCCATAAGAGGTATCATCTTATTCATATGAGGGATAATAGCGCGCCATGCTTTGGATGCAAGAATTTGTAAACTTGTGAGAATTTTCTCCATATTCGAGGGAAGAAAGAGCTTTGCTTTCCTTTTGATGTTATGTTATAATCGATTGGGACTTGCGCCCGTAGCCCAGTTGGATAGAGCGACAGACTCCGACTCTGTAGGTCGCACGTTCGAATCGTGTCGGGCGCGCCAAAGAAAAACCCCGAGAAACTTTAGGTTTTCGGGGTTTTTCTATTTCTTATTTTGCATGCTTTTCTGCCTTAGATTTTGGATTTAGGGCACATTTGACGTAACGTTTCAAATACTCCAATTTTAATGCTTTCTGAGTACTAAATCGGCAATAGTTTCAGCTGCCTTTGAGTCCGCTTCCTGCATGATATGCGCATAGATATTTGCGGTGGTACTTACCTGGCCGTCCAAGCCTCTTTGAGATCGTCACAGGATCCATACTCTTAAAGTATAGCAGACTCGCCATCGTATGCCGGAACGCATGAGGATTGATGTGCGGTAGCCCGTTCCGTTTCGAGAAACGGTTAAGCCAGTTTGTGATGCTATCGGGAAACATCGGCTGTCCACTTTCTTGCGTAAAAACATAGCCGGTCTCAGTCCAAAGGACACCCATTTTCATCCGTAATTCAAGCTGATGCTTACGGTACTCTTTCAGCAAAGCAACAGTTTCGGGAGGCAGACTTACTATACGCCGTGAGGAAGCGGTTTTAGGCGTATCCTCATATACTCCAGGGTCTTTCGAGTAAAGAAGGGCTCTGTCTATGAGTGTCAGCGGTTCGGAAAGATCAGGAATTTTTGATGATGAACAAGGTACCCCCGCATGAGGAGAAATGGGATCCCATAGGTGTAAATCTGGCGCTCTGTGAGAGTATGAGAGCGACCGAGTTGAAGTAATCGGGAAGAAGGACTATCGGACGAACAAAGGGAAGTTTTTGCAGCAGTTTTAGTTAGGGGTTCAATTCCTGCTTTAATCAATTACCAGTATAAACATAATGGGAAGTTC
>JAEZIE010000054.1 GCA_023416175.1 Bacillota bacterium | reverse complement strand
CGTCCGCTTGGCAGCGCATACTCACCTGGCAGGGAGCTTAGCTCCTCATCAAACGTTTCAAAGTAGATCATGATATCGAGCATATGCACGTACTCTTCAAACAACACGCGCACATCGTCCAGTGTATCAAACGCAAGCTCGATCGAAGCGTTGGCATGGCGCGTGGGCGGCAGGAATTTTTCTCGCACCAGAGCGAATGTATGCGAATCCTGAATGGAACCGTTTTTATAGACGGCGCTGCGCTTTACGCCTTCAAACGTATAACCCGCCCGCTCCAGCACGCGGCTGGAAGGAATGTTGTCCGCAAACACCTCGGCATGGATGCGCACGATATCATATTTAGAAAACGCAAGCTCAGATAGCTCCCTGACCGCCCGTGCCATGATCCCCAGTCCCCAGTAAGGCTCGGCCAGCCAGTAGCCGATTTCCGCAGATTTTTCATAGATGTCCTCGCCCAGAATAACGCCGACGCTTCCGACAGCTTGATTGTCCACTTCGATGGCGCGGGTAAGTTGCCGTTCCTCGCCCGCCTCGATGCAGCGTGCAATATAACGTTTGGCATCCTCCACTCCGTATGGACATGGAAATGTGTTGCGCAGATTCTTGGCGATTTTGGGGTTATCAGCATAGGCCGCAATCCTCTCGGCATCCTCCACGCGGAAAGGACGCAGCGTAAATGCGGTATTAAGCGGACATCGCATGGGTGTAAAGCGGATACCGTTACACTCCTCCTCCGGCCCTGTAGCCACAAATCCCAGCCGCTCATATGCTATCCGGCCATAAGGAGACGCGTTGACCGTAATATACTCCGCTTCTGCCGCAACCGCATCCTGCCGTACGGCCTGAAACAGCGCACGGGCGATGCCCTTCCTTTGATATTCCGGCGCAACATAGAGCAGGCAGATATGCGCACACTCCCGCGTGCCAATCACGCCCGCGAGCGTATTGCGCATAAAGTAACCGAACAGTTGCAGCGGCGTTTTTCCTGCATGAGATTCTGTTCCGACTGCATTAAGAAATGTATAAAAACTGTTTATGCCTTCCGGTGAATAGTCCGGCGCAATATACGCATCGAACACACGCCCGACGAGCGCTTTGGCGGCTTCATACTCGTTCTCTCTAAGCAAGCGGATCATCATCGTCTCTCCTTGCAACTTTATTGCGCCGTGCCCTTCTTTGCAGCTCCCACGCCGCTTAAGAGAACGGTAAGCGTTCAGCCTTTGAGCAGATCGAACAGGCGAAGAAATTCTTCCTCTGCCTCCCGATGCGGAATTTCTTCCCCGGGCAACGCAATCATCAGCGGGGCCGCTTTCTCCCACACCTCGCTGCCGTGGTAGGTCAAAAACTCATGATAGAGAAGCCGATCGTCAATACGCTTGACATCCTGCTGCTCCATGTCGGTAGGCGGATTCACTTGAAGGGATCGATAAATGGTTTTCTGAAGCCTTTCCTCCGCCTCCGCATACTGCGGCAGATACCTCTTTAACGGGCGCGTTACATCCCCCAAATAAGCCTCTGCCGCATCATGCAGCAGGCAGTGAAGCTGCGTCTGTTTTGTACAGCCGCAGGCCGCCGCCTCCATCGCGCAATGGATGGAATGCTGCGCCACGGAATAGAAAATCCGAAAATGCCCGTTTGCCCTGCAAATCAACGAAAGGGCATGTGCAATATCGCCAATGCGGATATCCGCCTCCTCGGCGTGAAGCGGATCAAACTGAAGATTACCAAACGTTGTGATGTTATTCTTTTGATTCATCGTCCCGCCCGCTCCAAAAAAAACACGCTGTTTCGACAAGCATACCCAAAATAATATACCATTTATAAGTGTACCATAATTTTCAATATGCTTACAAGTTTTTCATGTCACCTATGTCGGTCCTTATTTCACGAAATTCATTTCCGAGCGTTTTTCGCCATTTTGGTTCCATACGAGCGCTTTAGACATACCGTTATGGGTAATGAAGGGGAAATCTCTCGTTCTCACGCATTCTATCTCCAAAATTGTTATGGACATACCCGATATTATTTGTTAATTTATTATCTGACATAGTGCGATACTTGAGCGGTAGCGGCATAAGCTGTCGGTAAGTATATCAAATTTCAGGAGGAAGTCCATGAAGAAGTACATCGCGTTGACTCTGGTTCTGGTTCTTGCATTGTTTGCCTTTGCAGGCTGCGGTGCGAAGTCCGTTAAAACGGGTATGGGTGTGGTAACATCCATTGGTTCTTCCAAGGATGCCGGCGAGAAGGATGGCAATGCCCAGGTCGATTCTATCGTCGCCGCTGTTCTCGTTGGCGCAGACGGCAAGATCCTCAACTGCAAGATCGACACCGCGCAGACCAAGATCGCTTTTACAGCTACCGGCACCGTCGCCACGCCGCTTGACTCCGTGATCAAGTCCAAGCAGGAGAAGGGCCCCGAATATGGCATGAAGGGCGCGTCCCCCATCGGCAAGGAATGGAATGAGCAGGCCGACGCTCTGGCCGCGTACGTGGTTGGCAAGACCGTTGACGAAATCAAGGCCATCCCGCTCAACGAAGAAGGCTCCCCCACCGGCGCCGATCTGGTTAGCTCCGTTACCGTTCATATCAACGGTTACATCGAAGCCATCGCGAAGGCCGTCGCAAACGCGAAGGATCTGGGCGCAAAGGCCGGCGATACGCTGGGTCTTGGCGTAACCACCAGCATCGCAAAGTCCAAGGATGCAGCCGCTGATGCTGAAGGCCTTGCGCAGGCTTATTCCCACTACAGCGCCACCACCTTTGGTAAAGACGGCAAGATCACCAGCTGCTACATCGATGCTTCCCAGACCAACATCGGCTTTACCACCGAAGGCAAGCTGACCACCGATTTGGCGGCCGCCTTTAAGACCAAGAACGAGCTGGGCCCTGAATATGGCATGAAGGGCGCCTCCCCCATCGGCAAGGAATGGAACGAGCAGGCCGAAGCATTCGCAAAGTATGTAACCGGCAAGACCGTTGATGAAGTGACCGGCATGGCCCTCACCGAAGGCGCTCCCGCCGCCGCAGATCTGGTCAGCTCCGTTACCATCCATGTTACCGATATGATCAGCGTTGTAGCCAAGGCTGGCGGTAACGCAAAGTAAATTTCCGGGTTACAAAAAGAGCTGTGCTATAGCACGGCTCTTTTTTTATGCTTCATAAAATCGGGCAAGGCAGAGGATACTATCTTAAAACACACAAGAAAGGAGCTGTTCTCTTGCCAAAGGATAGCCAGATAGATCCGAAAGGCGTACGTGAGCAGAAGGCAAACGAGCAAACGCCCATCACCCAGGAGAGTGCGAATAAGAGCAAGAATGACAAGAAGCAATCCGCAGAACATAACCACGTATAAGGAGGAATAACCATGGCAAAAGCGGGAATGCGTCGCCCCGATGAAGAAGCGCCGCATGGAACAGAGAGCAACGAGCGGATGCATATTGAAAAGAATGATGTCCCGCCTGTGCCTGAAATTCAGGGCAAGGCAAAAACCGGCAATAAGAAGGCAAACAACAACCAGGACAACAGCCCCTGGCATTAACGGACCTATAATCTCCTCCAGCGGGAATTGGACCTCAGGAAGGCTGCCGCACCAAGATCGTTGATTCGGCAGCCTCTTTTATTTCATAGCGTTCCATGCATGGCGAGCTGATTGGCAGCCAGCATTGCGCTGTATAATGCACCCTGTATCCAGCCCTGTTTCACGGATACGTGTTCTCCCGCAAAGAAGATCCTGCCGCCATATTCAGGCTGCTGCATGGCATAGGAGAAATTCACCTTCTGTCCCGGCCCATTTACGGCAAAGGCGCTGCGGAACCAGTGCTGGGCATTCCACTCCACCGTCTTATGGCCCATGATGAGGGAGTTGAGTAGATCGGGTGGAAGGCCGTGCACCTCACGAATATTTTCCTTGATCATCTCGAAGCGCCGGAAAATATCCTGATTTCCAACACGGGTTGCATCCTGCCCGATATTGTAAGCACCCGTCAATACGCCCGGCGTATCCGGACCGCAGTATTCCTGTTCGGGGCACCGGATGTGGTCCGGCGGATAGAGAATGGATTGGATGGGAAGATCGGTAAAGGAAATGCCGCCGTTCATCCGCCCGTAGGGGGCGTCCTCCTCCCAGAAACGGCTGCTGCACAAAATAAGAGATTTCAGGGCGTCAGAATAGTTGAGCTCCCGGATGGCCTGCATCTTCTGATTGCTGAAAAAAGGTTCTATGGTTACCTCTCTTAAGGTGGAGAAGGGGATCGCGCAGACCACATAATCAAAGGGCGCCTCTTCCTCGCGGTTATCGGGCCTAGAATAGCGAAGAACCACCTGTTCGCCGCCGGGGGTTAAGGAGATGCCCTTGACCGCATATCCGAGTTGAATGGATACAGATCCCAATACCTCGGGCGGCAAACCATATTCCGATGGTTTGGGATGGGTTAAAGAATGATAGAAAGCCAGGGGCAAATTGACCATGCCGCCGTCAACCCGGTAGACATTGACAAAATCCATTGAGTAAACGCTCCCCATGACTTCATCGTGGCTGCTGTTTATGAGCGCTCCGGTCAGAGGCTCAACAGCGGACAACAGGCTAATGAATCCCTGGCTCAGTCCCAGCAACTCAAAAACCTGGCGGGTGCTCAAGCGGGTAATATCGGCATAGTCCGTGGAGTATGCCGGCAGTATCTTCAAGATCTCCGTGCGTGTTTCGGGAGAGAGGCTAAGAAGCATGGTATTCGTGGCATACTTGCTCAATTCAGGCCAGGGGGTAAGGCGCTCTGTTTCCGTGAGCGGGTACAGAGGGTACAATGTATCCGTAATACTCCTGCCGCTCATTTCCCGCCGGATTCTCGTACCATGGGCGTAGATAAAGTTGTTTCCCCGGGGAGCAGCCATGGATTCTGTCTGCAAACGAAAAAGATTCAGATAGTGCCAAGTGGTTTCGTGAGATACGGGGATGCGGACCGCGCCGAATTCACCGTAGTACCGGCGAGCTGAATCGAAGTAATAGGTATACACCCGGCCGCCGATACGGTCCCTTTGGGCGTCAAATACGGTGATTTCCGCCCCCAGTTTCCGAAGCTCGAATGCAGCGCAAAGGCCCGCCATGCCCCCGCCGATGATGCCGATGCGGATGCTTTTCATGTCCCCCGGCCGCCGGTAGTTTAAAATATCCGGCGGCGGACTTAGCAGCTCCACAATATTCTCATAATCCTCCGGTCTGCCTGCCAGCTCCAGCGAGGTTCTGAGCAATTGACGTCTTTGCTCGTTTGTGGGATTCATATTGAGATCCTGATACATTCTGAATCCTTCCCAAAATATAGATTTTGTTTAAAATATATGGTCGGGCCGAATGACTATGATAGGAGATTACGAACCGCGGAAGAAAGGCGTGCATGGAGGTATAGAATACCTGCAGCGACTGCGCGCTTGCAGTTTCGTCCGTGCAATAAGCATTGGACGCACATGCATTTCAGTAGAACTAACGCAAGCAAAAAATAATTTAGCTTCGTACAATTTATTTTTGTCTCCTAGTAGAATCCGAACAATCGATGTGATATGATATGTTTGTCCTGACATGGCAATGGCGCCATGTATACGTATTCCGCATCAATAATAGCATATGACCGGAAGGAGAAAACGATGGGCAAGCGTATCGTCATTGCTTTGGGTGGTAACGCCTTGGGCAACAACCTCAAGGAGCAAATGGAGGCGGTCAAGGTGACCTCCGTTGCGATAGCGAACTTGATCGAACAGGGCCACGACGTGGTAATCTCCCACGGCAACGGCCCTCAGGTAGGCATGATCAACCTTGCGATGGAAAGCCAGAACATCCCGCTTTCCATGTGCGTAGCCATGAGCCAAGCCTATATCGGATATGACCTGCAGAACGCCCTGCGCGAGGAACTGCTGCGCCGCGGTATTACAAAGCCCTCTTCCACCGTAATTACGCAGGTGGTGGTCAATGCGAACGATCCCGCATTTCAAAAGCCCACCAAACCCATCGGCCGTTTCTTAACAAAAATGGAGGCGGATGAACTTGCCGCAGCGGGCCACGCCGTTATGGAGGACGCAGGCCGCGGATACCGGCGCGTGGTCGCTTCCCCGCGTCCGCAGCGCATTGTGGAGATTGAGACCATCCGCGCACTGGTGGAAGCCGGTCAGGTCGTTATCGCGGGCGGCGGCGGCGGCATCCCGGTGATGGAGCAAGAAAACGGGCACTTAAAGGGAATGTCCGCTGTCATCGATAAGGATTTTGCAAGCTGCGTGCTGGCCCAGGAACTTAACGCCGACCTTTTGATTATCCTGACGGCGGTTGAGAAGGTGGCCATACGCTACAACACCCCCGAACAGCAGTGGCTGGATCAAATTACGGTTGGAGAAGCGGAAGGCCTGATTAAGGAAGGTCATTTTGCCCCCGGCTCCATGCTGCCCAAGGTCCAGGCCGCGGTGGAGTTTGCGGCCTCCAAGCCGGGACGCGAGGCACTCATTACGCTGCTGCAAAAGGCACGCGAGGCCATCAAAGGCGAGACCGGTACCCGCATCATCGGAAAATAAGAATAATGAAAGCGCCTCCCGTAAAATGAACGGGAGGCGCTTTGTTTTATCGGCACTTTTCATTAGGAGGAAGCTGCAGGCATTCGTTCTTCTTTGAGCCTGCGGACAAACTCCTCCTGCTGCATGGGCGGCATCACGCCCGGCCCCTGCATGTAGGTTAAGCCGTGGGATTCAAGGTATTGGACATGCTCTGCGGATACCACGTTGCCCGCGATGACAACGGTGTTGAACTGTTCAAAAAACTTAAGCGTCAGCCGAAAATAGGCGTTGAGCCGGGCAGAGAGTCCCATGGCGAATAGCTCCGCCTCGTTGAGCTTCACATAGGAAAAGGGCGTTGTCAATAGATCGTCCATATTGCTTCGGGAGGTATCTTTCAGGCAGACGCCAATTCCTTTGCGGCTCAATTGCAGGAGGTTTTCCCGTACACGCGGGCCGAGGTTGATTGTTTGCCCGATCAGCTGAAGCTTGATGCTGCGGATATCTGCGTGTTCCTCCTCTATGATGTTAAGGATGCGCTGGATAATGCTTTCAGAAAGCAGCTGTGTCTGCGTGATCTCGCAGAACAGCACGATATCCCCCATGCCCATCACGTTGAGCTGCCGCTGAAACGCGCAGACGCGGCGCAGCAGCAACTCATTGATCGGGTTTAACAGGTTAAACTGCTCCGCCACGTGCATGATCTGTTCTTCCGGGTAAGTTTCGCACCCTTCCACCCGGAAGCCAATGCCGCAATCGGCACCAAAGAGCTTGCGGGCTTCGCCCTGAATCTTTAAGATCGGATCGATGTTCAGCGAAAACGCGCCGCTTTTGATGGCGGCTTTGAGTGCGGTGACGATCTCACGCTCGCAGTTGTAGGCGGAAAGAAGCTCCTCCGTGCAGGCGACAATGCCTGTATTGCCGTCTTTCTCTGACTGTTCGATGCCGTATTTGAGATAGGACAGGATATCCTGCTCTAAGATTCTGGAGGGGAGGGCTTCATAGTATGCGACGCAAAAATCCAGCCTGCAGAGCACGCTGCCGGTCAGCCAATCCGCATTGAGGTGTTGGTACGCCTCCTCCATGCTGCGGTATCCCACATTCTCCATCATGGCGCAGACAAAATCATCCTCCGCGATACGAAACACGTTTTGCTGCCCGTAGATCTGCTTGAGGTGTTCCGCAACGGCCTTGGTCAGCTCATCTGCCAACTGGCGCCCGTATTCACTGCGGATGACGTCATAGTTTTGCCAGGAGAACAGAATGAAGGCGCGCGGCGGCAGGGCGGGATACTGCCTGTGCAACGCAAGATAAAACGAATCAAGATTGAAGCTGCCGGTGAGCATATCATATGCCGAAGCATTGCTGTGAAATCTTAGATACAGCACCAGCAGGCTTACCATAAACGCCGTCCCCTGCAGCTGAATATTGGGAAAAACGTTCCCAATCAGAATAAACGGCAGAAGCGAAATGGGAGCCGTCACCAAAGCCTGCCGCGTGGGTCTTGATATGTTCTTCCACAGGATGGAAAGCGCAATCAGGGCACAAATGATATAGATGAGCGACAAAAAGAACGGCAGCCGGTTGAAGGGTTCCCGCACATACTCCATCTGTGCATTGAAGGAATACAGGATGGGCGTAAACCTGTTGACAACGGTGAGTATGGCCATGATGGCGGCAATCGCATACCCGACCACATTGCAAAAGCGATGATAGGCGCTGCCCAGCGCGTCATCGTACACGATATAGAGCCAATACTGCCCGAATGCCACAACCATGGTGGTAATGATAAAAAAGAAGAGATCGCTAAAGAGCCATGGTATCCACGAAGGCAGCGTGTTTGCACGAATAATGGTAATGACGGAGAATACGTTGATGAGCGTCGTTACGATGGCCGTAACGATACAGCGCACAAACAACTTATCCCGCCTGGTGCGTATGGACGCCGTTCTTCGATGGAACGTGAGCAAAATCCCGAGCACGACGATTGCAATAAGCTCCGGGACATAGTTCCAATCCATGGTACCTCCCCCCGTATACGCCTGCCTGTAGACTTATAACTAAATTGAGTATACCTATGTGCAAAAAAAAAGTAAACGTTTAAATTAACAAATTACGGCATTTATCGCACGTATACCTCTCCGGCCCCTCGGGATTTTGCATCCGTTGACATGCAGGCAGGGTATGGTAGTATGAAAGAAAAAGAGACCCAGAAATCCCCCAATTTGACCGCAGAGGAAAGGAAGCAAATATGGAATACGCATGCTGTAAGAAAAGCGCTGAGTATGTCAAAAGCAAAATCGATTTTGTCCCGGAAGTCGCGATCATACTGGGCACCGCGCTGGGTTTGCTCGCGGAGGAGATCGAGGATGCTCTGGAGATCCCCTATGCGGATATCCCCAATTTCCTGCTTTCCACAGCGCCCACCCATGCGGGTAAGCTCATATTGGGTACGCTTGCCGGGAAAAAGGTGGTCTGCATGTCCGGCCGGTTTCATTATTATGAGGGCTATTCCTACGAGCAGCTCGCCATCCCCGTACGGTTGTTTCAGCTGTTGGGCGTGAAGACCGTACTCCTGACCAACGCGGCCGGGGCGGTGAATACGCAATATCGCGTGGGCGACGTAATGATTATCAGCGACCACATCAATCTTACCGGCGCAAGCCCCATGCGCGGCAAGAACACAGAAGAGTTTGGCGCGCGCTTTTTTGACCTGTGCGACATGTATACAAAATCCCTGCGGGAGCTTGCAAAGGAATGCGCCAAAGACTCACCGCTAACGGTACATGAGGGCGTCTATCAGTTCTTTGTGGGGCCGCATTTTGAAACGCCCGCCGAGATCCG
>JAEZIE010000013.1 GCA_023416175.1 Bacillota bacterium | reverse complement strand
ACTATCCGTTTTGCCATATTCGTTTCCCTCCTTTATAGGCCTTTGATGAATGCTGTCTGTGTCACGGGCTTTGTCATGCCGTATTCGCGGATGGGCAGCACATACCCTTTATCATTTAATTCAAATACGCTGAAATAGGCGTTGTCCGTCAATTCAAGCGCCTTTTTGCCGCCCGATAGTGTCTTCTCCTTTAAAAATACGATATAGCTTTTGCCCTTTTCCATCACGCCGGGCATGGCGGTAATGGTAATCGTACCACTCAACTTGCCACGTATACTTTCGCGCAGCTCGAGCGTATACGGGCCTTCCTTGAGGCCGGAGGGCGCGCTTTTCACAATTGCCCGCACGATCACGGAGGAAAGCTTTGCAAGGGCTTTGGGCGTATCCGGTGTATTCTCATCCGGCTGGACACGGCTTGTGCTATTTTTATAGATCGCGCTGTTGCGCCGGGCGAAAAAGCCTCCCAGGCCGCCCGCGGGGTAAAAATTCCTGTCCTCCAGCACGCCGAATACGCGCTGTGCGGAGCCACAATACAGGGCGAGCATATTGCTGCTTTCGTTGTAGAAATACGTTGACGCAAATTCCGTATCCACATAGACCACTTTTCCGCCGTAGACAAGGGAGTTTCCCCGTACCATGGCCTTGCACTTCTCGTAATCCTTCTTGTTTGCGAAACGGTACAGCGTGAGGCTTTCGCCCTGCTTATTCAATACGGCGCGTGTCTTTAAAACCTTGGGCGCGCCGGAGAACACAAATAGGGTTTTTGTTGTGGCAAGTTCCTTCGCATCGGGAAATACTTCCCTGACCCATGCTTCATTGGTGATCTCTATCGCGTCATATTCATCGAGCTTCGGAACAAAGTCCGAACCTACTACCTTGACCTTATCGCCAAACTTTTTAAAATATTCACGCGCCGCGGCTTCTCCGCCATAGTAGACGTTTATCTCGACGCAGTTCCCCATTATATCGATGCCGTATGTCGTCCATTCAAATTTGCCATTGCTTTTGCCGGCCTGCTCAAATACGGCATTGAGTTCCTTAAAGGAATACTTCGCCTTTTCAAATACCAGAAGCTCGGGTTTGGTGACAAGCGACCTTAGTTCGTTCTTTCGTTTTTCCGTGATTTTCACCAGCATGACGCAGGCTTTGTTGTCCTTGGTAATATAAAGCCCCGCTACATCATCGGGATAATATTGTGCTTCACTAATATTCACAGGCAGCCCTTTCGCATCGCTCCAAGCTATTTCCAGCTCGGATAGAGTCTGGCTCGCTACCCAATTCAAATCAGCGGCAGCGGTGGTTGCCGCCATGGCTCCCATGGGAAATGCGGCGAAAAGAAACAGTGCGCAGAGAATTGCAGAAAAAACCCGCTTACACATGAAAAATCCCTCCTTCTTCCGTCGTAGTATTGACGAAGCAAAGAGGGATATTGTTGCAAGTTGTGATTACCCTTCCAGAAATTCAAAAAATATTCATATCTAGCATCCTACTTCAAGAAAAAGGCCTTTGCCTCTTTTGCAAATTCCTCCGCATTGGATGCCATGGCCGGGTGGCTGCCGCGCGGAAAGAGCATGACACGGCAGTCGGGTATTTTTGAAGAAAAAGCCCTAAGGGCTTCGCCAATGCCCGGAATCAACTCGTCCTCCTCGCTTCCTGTAAGCAGCACAGGCATTTTGAGCATGGACAGTTCTTTGGGAAAATAGCTCATCCCCGTTTGATAGTGGCGCACGATCGCCCGGGTATCCCAATCCACCACGCGCGCCCAGTCCGCCCCGTGTTGGGCTTCCCAAAACAATTGGCCTTCCCGCTGCTTTTTTCCCATCTCTCTTTGGATGGGAAGATTTTTTATAAATTCCTCCCGTGAAGCCTCCCCCATGAAACTGTCCGCAACCAAAGCCCGAATAAGGTCAGGACGTTCGAGCGCCATGTTAAGCGCCGTGATCGCTCCCCCGCTTGTCCCGATGATAGTTACGTTTCGGCAGCCCAGAATATCCAGCAGGCGGATGGCCTGCAAAGCTTGTTCATGCCAAATGTTCTCCGGCAATTCTTCCACCCGGTCCGATCGCCCGCAGCCCAGGAAATCCAGCATGATCACGCGATAATAAGGCTGATACAAGCCGATTACAGGGTCAAACATTCTGGAAGATGCTGAATTCCCATGCAGCAACAGCAGCGGGTCGCCTTTCCCGCATTCCTCGTAGTAAATGTGATGTCCACAATACAAAAAATACGGCATATGCTCCCCCTTAACCCTTTTGAAAAACGCCGGATCAGAAGATCCGGCGTCCGCCTAACAGAAATTTCGTCTTATTCTTCTTCCAGCGTATCGATGTCGTTATAGTCAAGGCCCGACATATCCACCAGATGCACAGTTAACGTCTGTTCCTTCCCATCCCGCGCGATGGTGAGCGTAATGGACGTGCCAATGGGTTTAGACGTGACGTAACCTGCAAGCTGGCTCTGTTCGGTAATGAGAATGCTGTCGCAGGCGGTAATGATATCGCCCGGCTTTAAGCCCGCTACGCCTGCGGGGCCTCCGCGCACCACACTCACCACCAGCACGCCGCTCGTAACGCCGCGTTTGCTCAGTTCCTCTTCCGTGGGGGTGGCGATATGTACGCCCAATGCCGCGCGCTTCACCACGCCCTTGGTGATGAGCTGCTCCGCGATCTGTTTCACATCGTTAATGGGCAGGGCGAATCCCAGCCCTTCCGCGGTAATGGCCACGCCATATTCGTCATACCCGGCGTTAAGCGTCTTAGCGGTGTTGATGCCGATGACCTCGCCGCTCATATTCAGAAGCGGGCCGCCGCTGTTGCCAACGTTGATGGCGGCATCCGTCTGGATATAGGTGTTGGTGTGATCGCCTATGGTGATGGAGCGCGCCCGCGCGCTGATGATGCCCATGGTGACGGTGCCCTCCAGCCCTCGCCCAAGCGGGTTGCCCACGGCCACAACATAGTCCCCGACACGGATGTTATCCGAATTCCCGAGCTTCAATGGCTTAATGCCCGGCCGGTCGATCTTGACGACCGCGACATCTGAAATCGTATCGATACCAACGAGTTCAGCTTCAATTTCTTCGCCGTCGCTCATTGTGATGGCAAGGGATGTAGCACCTTCCACCACATGGGCGTTGGTCAGGATATACCCCTGGGAAGAGATAATGAACCCGCTGCCCATGCCCTGAAGCAGGTTTTCCGGCTCCTTCTCCACATCCCCGCCGTTGTCATAATTGAGTATGCCGACCACGCTGGGCGCGACGGCGTCCACAATGTCCGGTATGGGGTTACCTTGCGCGGGCAGAACAGGAGCTGTGCCATCGAGGTCTGCCATTGGCCGTTCAGTTGGCGGGGGCGTGGGCGAAGGCTGCGGTGAATTTTTCGGCGTTTCCGTCTTGGAAGGCGTATTGCCCGGCAAGGGCGTATACGGCTCTGCTGCGGACTGTAAAAATCCTGCGATCAGCATGCCAATGATGAGGAACACAACGGCTACCACCACCAGCATCAGCGCAATTCTCCCGCCGGAGCGGCGCGGGGGCTGCGGATCGTACGGATTCAAGTTTTCATAGTAGCTCTCGTAATTCATGGCGCTCTCCTTTGCTTTGCATGCTATCCCATGCCTTGCAATTAAGTATTAAGCGTTATCTCATGCGTGCCTTGCCTTATTGGGCATGACGCTATGTTTTAATGTAAACGTAAAACGGGTCCCTGTATCGGGCCTGCTCTCCACCCAAATATCCTGCCCGTGTTGGTCTATTATACTCCGTACAATGGAAAGGCCCAACCCTGTACCGCTCTGCTTGGAGGGCGTATGCGCCTTTTCCACCTTATAAAACCGCTCGAACACATGCGGCATATCCTCTTCCGGTATGCCGCAGCCCTGGTCCTGTACCCAGATCTGCGCAATGCGGCGATCCACAAGCTTGGTTCCAATCTCAAGCCCCTTCCCTTCCGGAGAAAACTTGATGGCATTGTCGATGAGGTTTCTTAACACCTGCGCGACCTGATCCGCGTCGGCCTCCACAAAAAGGTTTGGCTTATGCAGCCTAAGCTCGACATCGAGCTTTTTCTGGTTGACGCGCGCCTCGAACGTTATGAGAGTACGCAGCGCAAGCTCATTGATGTCAAACCGTGTAAGCTTGAGTGCAGACTGGCCGCTGTCCATCCGCGCCAGGTCTAAAAGATTGTTGACCATTGCCGTCATGCGCTTGGTTTCCGCGATGACAAGATCCAGGTATTCCCCGCGCTTATCCTCGGGGATAGTACCGTCTTGTATTGCCTCCAAAAACCCGCTGATGGAAGTTAGCGGGGACCTGAGCTCATGGCTGACGTTGGCGACTAGGCTTCTGCGCATCTGCTCCAGATCGTTTAGCTCATTGGCCATGACGTTGAAACTCTTTGCAAGCTGCGCGACTTCGTCGGATCCAGAGTCGTCAAGCCTTATTTCAAACTCGCCTTTGGAATAGCGCCGCACGGTGCTGTTCATATCCGTAATGGGCTTGGTGATGCGGGTGGTCAGATAGTAGACCGCAAGCACTGCGGCCGCCACCGCCATAAGCGCGGTAAGCAGCACATCAAGATATACCTGGGTGATGGAAGCGTTGACCGCGCTCATATCCAAGTGCATGAGCACCACGCCTTCCGGCGTTCCGTCCTTCATGACGGCACGCAGGAGCGTCATGGTCGGCATATCCGTCATGCCGGAAAACAGGTTATTCAGCAGCACGCCCTCTGCATTAAGGGCTATATTTGCCGAGGTATTCAAATTCAAAAGTCCTTTATTGGGGAGCTTGACGGCGCTTTCCCCAGGCCAGATAGTAAGTCCGGACAACGTGATGCTTACGGGATCGCTTCCCTCCATAAGCGTTGGTGCTTCTACAAGAGCGCCCCATTTTTCCTCGGACTCCATATCGTCATAGAACGAACGGATGTTGCCTAAAGAATCGATGATCTGAATGAGCGCGCCATACTTTCGCGCTATGGTCAAAAGCTCCTCGGTCGCAACGGGACGCTTTTCCTCAAAAACATACTTTTCAATGAGTATGGCGTTTATTTTCTCCGTTTCCCGCCGGAGGGATTGCTCCTCCTCCTGCAAGTACTGGTTTTTAAACATATTGGAAACCGTTATCCCCATCAGCAGCAGCAAGCAGAGGATAACGGCCAAATATGTGGACAGCATGCGGGAAAACAGCGTTTTAAAAAAATCCTTCCTCATTGCGTCCGTCTAATGTTCTAAGCGTCCCGTGCGGATTCGAACTTATACCCTACGCCCCAGACGGTCTTGATCTGCCACGCCTCGCGCTCGCCCAACTTTTCGCGGATGCGCTTGACATGCACGTCCACCGTGCGGCTGTCGCCAAAGAAGTCAAAGCCCCATACCTGCTCCAACAGCTGCTCGCGGGTGAACACCTTGTTTTCATGCGCGGCCAGGAAGTATAATAGCTCGATTTCCTTGGGCGGCATCTCCACGGCCTTGTCATCCAGAGTGACCGCGTAATTTTCCAAGGATACCGTAAGACCCGGGAAACTTACCACGCGCTCTGCCTCAGACACGGAAGAGCGGCGCAGTACTGCCTTGATGCGTGCTAACAGTTCCTTTGCGTCGAAGGGCTTGGCCATGTAATCGTCCGCACCCAAATCAAGGCCCTGCACGCGGTCGAGCGTATCGTTCTTGGCGGTGAGCATGATGACGGGAACATCGCTCTCTTCCCGGAGCTGATGCAATACCTTCCATCCATCCTGACCCGGCAGCATGACGTCAAGCACCACCAAAGCGGGCTTGGTTTCCCGGAACAGCGCAAGCGCCGTATCCCCGCGCTCGCCGACCTGCACGGAATAGCCCTCTTTGTTAAGGTACAGCTTGATGATCTCGAGTATGTTCCGGTCATCGTCTATGACCAATATGGTGGTGTTTTCCACAGGCCTATCCCTCCTGATAATCCGCTCAGAAAAATGAGAGCGGGAGTTTCTTTCCGGTTATTATTCGCTGCCGATAAAGGGTTACCGCGCCTCTACCTCTATGCCGTTTCTTTTAAGCAATGCCGCCGCCACGCCGTCCCCGGCACGGGTGCCGCCGGAAAACGTACCGTCGTATATGGTTCCTACGCCGCAGGACGGGCTGTTCGCTTTGAGTATTGCCTTATGTGCACCCGATAGACGGCCGATGTGCAGCGTTTCCTCAGCGCCCGCAATGAACGCTTCTGTCACGTCCTGCCCCAAGCGGTTGCTGACACATGCGGAACCATCCAATACGGCCTCGCCGTCGCCTTCCATAATCTCAGCCGGGGAACGCGGCACCGGAAGCCCGCCCAACTGCTCGGGGCAAACGGGGATCGCCTTCCCCTCACGTAACAGGGCCATGATCTCTTCATCCGGCTTGGCTTTTCCATCGTAACGGCAGTGTACACCGCAGAGGCACGCGCTTACCAGTATCATAACATACTCCCTTTCATCCGGCGCCTGTGAAACAGAAAACATACTATGAATTTTGCAGGATTACCGCAATTAATGCCGCTGATAAAATCCTACGGACCTTATCAGTGAGCAGAATATCAATAAGCCTGTTTAGAATTTCAAGGTATCGGTGCTCTCAGCGCCGACGATTATTTTTTTCTTTGGGAAAACTACGTTTCCCCACTCCCCTTCCTTAAGAGCGCCCGTACTCAGGGGGCGCGGGGGGCAAAGCCCTCCCGCTATTAAATAAAATAATCTATCGCGACGGCCCGCAGGCCTAGTGCCCGAGGCGTCTCCCGCCGAGGACGCGCCGCCGCAGGCGGCGATACCTTAGGGAAATACAAATATGTGCAATCTTTCTGAGACGCTCTCCGCTTACAAAATAAGGCAGACTTTTCAGCGGAGAATGATTGGTTCATTTCAGCGTCACGACCGTCACACCCGCATCGCCCTCGCCGTAATTTCCCAGGCGATACGTCTTGACTTTGGCGTGGTGCCGCAGATAATCCTGTATGCCCTTTCGCAGCGCGCCCGTGCCCTTGCCGTGGATAATCTGCACCTCGGTCCGGCCGTTTAGCACGGCATCGTCCAAGTAACGATCCACCTCCATGAGCGCCTCGTCCACCATCTTACCTCGAACATCCAGAGAAAGCCCCGGGGGCTCGCGCGTGGGGTCAAGGGTCAGCTTGGTACTTGCGGAAGCGGGTTTTACGGTTTCCTCAATGACGCGGATATCCGAAAGCTTGGCCATCATTTTGATAACGCCCGCCTGTACCTGCACCTCGCCGCGCGCATCGGGCTCTTTTAACACGGTAGCGTTCTGCCCGATGTTGATTAAGCGCACACGGTCGCCTGGCCTCACGGACTTGGGCGCACTCCCCTTCTGCTCCTGCTGCGCAAGGGGGTCTAAAAGCGTTTCCTCACGTTTTCTCGCCTTGTCCCGGGCATGCTGTATGGCGCGCTCTGCCTCGCGCATATCCAAACTCTTAATGGAACGCAGCTCGGATATGATTTGTTCCATTTCCTCGCGGGATTGGCGCACGATCTGGCGCGCCTCCTCCTTGGCCTTTGCGCGCAAGGTCGCCTTTTCGCTTTCCAGGCGCTTCTTTTCGGTCTCCAGTTCGCTGCGCAGGCGCTCGGTCTCATAGCGCAGCAGCGTCGCTTGCTGCTTTTCCTGCTCCGCCCGCTGGCGCTGGCTTTCCGCGCTTTGGATGACGTCCTCAAACTGCACGTCCTCCTTCTTTAGGAAACCACGCGCATGCTCAATCACGTCAAGAGATAGCCCCAGGCGCTGCGCAATCTCGAACGCGTTGGACTTACCCGGAATACCCACAAACACGCGGTAGGTGGGTGCAAGCTTGTCCACGTCAAATTCCATGGAAGCGTTCTCCATACCCGCGTGGGTCAGCGCGAACGCCTTGATCTCGCTGTAATGCGTCGTCGCCGCCGTAACGCAGCCGCGCCCATGCAGGTTCTCCAATATACTCATGGCGAGCGCAGCGCCCTCTACGGGATCGGTTCCCGCGCCAAGTTCGTCGAGCAGAACCAGGGAGCTTTCATCCGCTTCCTCCAATATGCGTACGATGTTCTTCATATGGGAGGAGAATGTGGAGAGGCTCTGTTCAATGCTCTGTTCATCCCCGATGTCGGCAAACACCTCTGAGAATGCGCATAGCTTTGTTCCTTCCGCTGCGGGTACGAACAATCCAGCCTGGGCCATCAGCGTAAACAGGCCGATGGTTTTTAGCGTAACCGTCTTGCCGCCCGTGTTGGGTCCGGTGACGATGAGCGTCTGGAACGCATCGTTGAGCCATACGTCAATAGGCACCACGCGTTCCGCCGGGATGAGCGGATGGCGGCCGGAAATAATCTTAATGGGGGCGTGCGGCGCGATAGCAGGACGGATGGCTCGCATTTCCCGCGCAAACATGGCCTTGGCGAATATCAGGTCCAGTTCGCCTAATATGCCGATGCTTTCATACAGCTCGTCCGCGTACGGCTCCACCATGGCGGTTAAGGAGGCTAAAACGCGCTCGATCTCCTCCTGCTCCATGCTCACAAGGCGCTTATATTCGTTGCCCAGCTCCACTACAGCCATGGGTTCGATAAACAGTGTCGCCCCGCTGCCCGATTGATCGTGCACCAAGCCCGGGACATACTGTTTCGCCTCCTGCTTAACGGGCAGCACAAACCGCCCGTTGCGGATGGTGATAATGGGCTCCTGCAAATATTTCTGGAACGTCGTGCTTTTGACCATATTGTTGAGCTTTTCCCGCGCGCGTTCGTTGACGATACGCATCTGGCGGCGGATGCTTGCAAGCTCCGGCGAGGCGGCGTCGGAAACTTCCTCCTCGCTGACAAAACAGCGGGCGATGTCTTCCTCCACGCTGCGATGGGAGCACAGCTGGCCAGCCATGTAGGAAAGTAGCGTCGGCGCGTCCCCCTGTGTCAAACGCTCACGCGCCGAGCGGCTGACTTTTAAGCACCGGGCGATCGCCAACAATTCCCGTATGCTCAAATACAGCGCAGCGCGGATGCGCTTTAACGTGGGACGCACATCCGTAAACCCTTCTATTGGGCTTTGACCGCCATGCAGGAACACACTTTCCGCCTCCGACGTCTGCTGCAGCAGCGTGTTGATCTGGCCCGGGTCCTGCGCGGGGCGCAAGCTTTGGGCATTTCCCCGCCCGACGTCGGACGCGGTGTAGCCTTTGATGCGTTCTACTATTTTATCGAACTCCAGTAACGATAATACCCTACTATCCCTCGTTCCTCCTATGTTGTAAGCCCGCGTGCCCAATGGCCGCGCGTTGTACCGCGACGAGACGGGCTCTTGCCATTAAGCGCTTCCTGTGCGGCGCGTACACAATCCGCTACTTCGCGCTCCGTTTCATAAGCGAACTCCAGCGCCACAAGTTCCGGCCTCGGAAGTTCAGAAAGTACGTCCAAGATATCCATGACCTCACAATTACGCACGCGGTTGAGGCAACCGCCCGCTCCATCCTGTACCGAATCAAGCGGGAACACGCGCCCTTCGCCGTCTGTGAGCGTATGCTGTCTATCGCACCCCACGCATCCGTTTTCCCTCCGGTGTGGACAATGCCAAAGCTGCATCAGCTGCGCCCGGCCATATCCGTAAACGCCCGCGCCGGCTTGTGAAATGAGATCCCGAAGCTGAGGTTTGCTTAATTCCAGAGAGAGCAGCACCTGTGTAAATCCCAACTCCCGAAGCTTTTCTACTGCCTGCGCATTTGTTGCGTTGCAGAGATACCCAGCGATGCGTTCCCCTTGCATCAAGGCAACCTGCCC
>JAEZIE010000282.1 GCA_023416175.1 Bacillota bacterium | reverse complement strand
CGCATATTGGGGTACTGGAATATCATGAAAACCGACGCAGCAAGTAAAATGCCCGCCTGCTTGAGGATGCCGCCCACCAGTATTTTTCTTGGGCTTACTGGCGCAACAAAAAGAAAATTGACATCTGCCATAGAGAACAGTGCCGTTCCCTGCTTGAGGCCCGTCATGACGGAAATGCCCGCAATGAGAAAAAACACGCCGAAGAGTATGGCGGAATACCCTGAAATCTCCTTTGTTTTAGGCGCTTCGGCGGAAATTGCAGGGCCAAAGATCATATAAACCACAAAACCCAGCAGCAGCAGGTACAAAATCAGCACGGCCGGCTTTTTTAGGACCAGCAAGAAGCGGTTTTTGATTGACCGCAGCCATAAATAGACGATCGCCCTCATTGCTTGCCCTCCGTGATGGAGAAGAACAACTCTTCAAGCTGCTCCCCGCTCTCGCGCATATCCTCCTTGCTGCGTTCCGCGGCAATGTGTCCACCTTTCATGATGAGCAGCCTATCCCAAAGATCCTCGGCGCTGCTTAAAAGGTGGGTCGAGAGCAATACGGCGACGCCGCGCTCTTTTTCTTCTGTCAGGACTTCCTTTAATACCTTGATAGCGTGCGGATCAAGCCCCACCATGGGTTCATCCACCAGCAGCGCCTTGGGTTCGGGCAGCAGCGCACAGCACAGGCTGACCTTTTGCTGCATACCTTTGCTCAATTCCCGCCCGACTTTCTTTTCATGCTCAATAAGCTCAAAACGCTCTAACAGCAATTGGGCCCGTTTGCGCCACTGTTCTTCCAGAGAATATGCGCGCGCAATGAACTCCATATGCTCCGCAATCGTCAGCATCCCATATACGGCCGGGGTTTCCGGTACATAACCTAAGATGCGCTTCGCCTCTATGCTTTTGTTGGGCTTCCCGTCCACCGTTACGCTTCCCTCGTACCGCAATAGCCCCGCCATCGCCTTGATGGCGGTAGATTTTCCTGCGCCATTGGGCCCCGCCAGTACTGTCACCATACCGGAAGGAACGGTAAAGCTCAGATGATCGTTTGCAAGCACTTTGCCGTATTTTTTTGTAAGCCCTTCCACAACAAACATTTGATACACCGCCTTCTATCGTCCTTACTTTTCTAATTTCGGTTAAGTATACCACATATTAGTTCATGTGCGCATGGCTTTCGCTGCGGATATCTCATCAGGATTTGTTAATTCTCCCCTTTTCTCGGCCCTTTAAGCTTCACCAACAAAGCGGCTTACGCATACCATAACAGCAGAAGCCGGCCGTAAAAACGCACATCTTATGCGGCCGAACGCCGATCCAAATAAGGAGGAACACCCATATGTATCGAAACCAAAGTACGATGGGTAGCTGCTGCTTCAAACCATGCGGCTGCCAATTAAATCCTTTGGATGTGAAGAACACGCTGCTTGCTGGCAATGTCTGCGAAACCAGCCAAGCATGCGGTATCACAGTCAAGGAGGAACCAGGCTGCTTACTCGCGACCGCATTCATCGCAAACCAGGAATACAAAGCAGGTTACTGTCCGAATGAAGCCCTGTGCCAGGGCACGATGTTCCCAGAACTCTTGCGCCCGTACATGCGATAGGAGGCCCAACATGGATGCGAAGCAACAAGCTCTTCTGATGAAGATCAGCGAATGCGAATTTGTGTGCGTAGAACTCAATTTATACCTAGATACGCATCCCAAAGATAAGGATGCGCTCGCCGACTACTTCTGCTATTCCAAAAAGCTAGCAGAATTGATCACCAAATACGAACAGTGCTATGGACCCTTGCTCGGCTTTGGCCATTCCCCCACGGATGTTGGGAGCTGGGCTTTGTCGAAATGGCCTTGGCAAATGTAAGGAGGTTCTGCTATGTGGATTTATGAAAAGAAACTGCAATACCCTGTCAACATCTGCACGCCCGATGTAAGAATGGCAAAGTTTCTGATGGCGCAATATGGCGGCCCCGATTCGGATGAGTATGGTCACAAACCACATAGGATCCAGTCAAAAAAAACGGAAACGCATGCGTGCACCGTTCTTGCTGCCAGGAGTTTTGCCCCCAAGAGATTATCAGCGTACGTCAGCCATATGTTGTGCGCGTCATGGACAGGCAAAGATAACATAAATGGTACAAAAGAGAGCCGTATCTGGCTCTCTTTTGTTTCTACAGCAAACAGAATTTGATCTTGTTTTGAGGAAGATTAAGACATTTCGCCAAGCCGCCCGATATTCTTGATGAAAGGGATTGCCCCCCATTGCAGATATTTGTTATGATAATACTGAGATGTGTTTTTTATATAATTACTTATATCATGTTAATTTTCTGTCAATAGGAAGAGCAGGTGAAATAATGAAAGCCCATCCTTTTGCCGGCGGCGTGCATCCGCTGAAATCCTCCCATCATGGAAAGACTCTCTCAAGCTTGAGCACCATTGCCGTAATGCCTCCGCCGGATATTGTTGTGATCCCCATGGCTCGCGTTACTGGTGCGCCATGTACCCCGCTTGTAAAGAAAGGGGACAGCGTGAAGCTGGGGCAGTGCATTGGCAAAAGCGAAGCATTTGTAAGCGCCCCTATCCACTCAAGCGTTTCCGGAACGGTACTCGCAGTAGAAAACCGGCCCCACCCTACCGGAAGAAATCTTGTCCTATCCGTTGTTATACGTAACGATCATTTGGATATCAAGGATGAAAGCTATTCGCCGCCAGAACAGATAGAGTCTCTGAGCGGCTCCGAGCTGATTTCCATCATCCGTGAAAAAGGCATTGTGGGCCTGGGCGGCGCCACGTTCCCCACACATGTCAAGCTATCCATTCCCAAAGACAAAAAGGTGGACGTTTTGATTGCAAACGGCGCGGAATGCGAGCCGTACCTTACGGCGGATGACCGGCTGCTGCAGGAGTATTCCGCGGGCGTTATCGCAGGCATGCAGTTCGTGATGCGCGCTCTCAATCTAGCACGCGCCCATGTGGGCATTGAAACCAACAAGCCCCGCGCCATACGCGCCATGCGCGATGCTGCAAAGGATACGCCGATCGAAATTTTCCCGTTGCGGGTTAAATATCCGCAAGGCGGTGAAAAACAGTTGATTTACGCCATCACCGGGCGTGAGGTCCCAAGCGGCGGGCTTCCGGCCGACGCGGGCTGCGTGGTTTTAAACGTCGGCACCTGCAACGCGGTCTATGAGGCGGTTGCACTGGGCAAGCCGCTCATTGAACGCGTTGTAACGGTGACGGGCGGCGGCGTCAAATCGCCTGGGAACCTGCTCGTACGCATCGGCACAAGCTTCCGGGATTGCATCGCGTTCTGCGGCGGCATGGCGGAGGGAACCGAAAAGATACTTTCCGGCGGACCCATGATGGGCATCGC
>JAEZIE010000271.1 GCA_023416175.1 Bacillota bacterium | reverse complement strand
GGTAAACCCGTTTACTTCTCCCTTGTATATTTTAAAGTCAAATGCATTGGTACCCTCCGCGCTGGACAACCCAAACGCCTCGAAAACGGGCATAGCCTCCTCCTGGGCTTGTAATGCTTTTCGATTTTGCAGCGCTGAAATATCGTCAAGATCTTTGCCCATCATCTTTGAAATGAGTTGTACGCGCGGCAAATCCTTTACTTCGTACTCTCCTACGAGTTCGCCGTTTCTTAAAACGGTGATCCTATCGCATATCTCGTACACCTGTTCCAGGAAATGCGTTATGAATATGATGCCTACACCGCGGGACTTCAGTTCGCGCATAAGCGAGAAAAGCTTTTTGACCTCGTGTTCGTCCAGCGACGAGGTCGGCTCGTCTAAGATCAATACTTTGCAGTCCATATCAACGGCGCGGGCGATGGCGACCATTTGCTGTACAGCCAGTGAGCAAGTGGCAAGTTGCTGAGTGGCCCTCGCCGGGATATTCAATTTCGCAAGTATTTGACTCGCCCTCTTTTCTATAGAGCGCCAATTGACGAAGCGGTAATTGCCCCGCCCGATGAACATGTTTTCAGCAACTGTAAGGTTCGGGCACAGGGTTATCTCCTGATAGACAGTGCTGATGCCTAAATTCTGAGCCTCCTGAGGCGATTTTACGGTAATTTCTTTGTGAAAGCCCGCAATGTGGATTTGCCCCGAATCTTTCGGGTATACGCCTGTTAGAACTTTGATTAAGGTTGACTTGCCAGCTCCGTTCTCACCCATCAGGGCGTGAATTTCGCCTTTACAAAGAGTGAAATCCACATTTTGCAAAGCGCGTACGCCAGGGAATGCTTTATAGATTGCCCGCATGGATAAAACGACGTCTTGCATAGGTTAACCATCCTTTAAGCGTTAGATGTTTCTGAAATGGCGGTGTGGAGTATGCGGAAAATATCCATATACTCCACACCGTAAATGTTGATACAAAATCCTGTTAGGCGAAAGAAGACTGATTGGCTATTCGCCCAGACCGTATGTATCAATGTCCGCCTGCGTAATGGTCTTTGCATCAAAACCACGTTCTTCAGAAATAACCTTCTTTTCCGTAAGTTTCTCGCCGGCTTCAAGCTTCTTGATCATCCCATCGATTACAGAAGCCTGGAAGGGGCTGCACTGACCGTCATAGTTCCAATTGCCCGCAAGCAGTTCCCTAAGCGCCCATTTGTTGCAATCGAAGCCCATTACGATGACATCCTTGCCAACGCCGTGGGTGATGCCGGCTTCATCCAGCGCCGCGACAGCGCCCTTTGCCATGCCATCGTTTTCGGCATAGATCACGTTGAATTCGTCGCCAGAATTGATGACTGCTTCTACAATTTTCTTTGCCTCGGCTTCATCCCAGGTAGCGGTCTGCTGTACAACCTTTGTCATGGCGCCGGATGCAAATTCAGCATCTAGCGCGGCTGTGCGGCCGATCTGGGCATCGCTGCCCATTGCGCCCTGAATGTGGATGACCTTATACGATGCAAGATTCTGCGACTTCAGCCACTTTACAGCCGTGACACCTTCCTGTGCCATATCGGACACAACGGCAGCCTCATACAGACTCTCGTCGGCGTTGAGCATACGATCGAAGAGGAATACTTTGACGCCGGCTTCCTTCGCGCTCTTTAGAACAGAATCCCAACCATCTGTAGCGGCGGCTGAGATGAGAAGATAGTCTACGCCGTCGGTGATAAACTGTCCGGCTGCATTCAACTGCTCGTCATTCTTCAGGCTGTAGAAGGTCGAGACCGCGTACCCGTTCCCTTCCGCGAAGACTTTTTCAAAGTCTGCCACATTCGCCGCGCGATACCCGGACTCGGCTGGCGGATTGTTGACGATACCAACCTTAATCGGCCCGGACGCGTTATTGGCCGCCGACGGTTTTTGTGCAGCACATGCAACCATCCCGAGCACCAATACTACCGCAATAAGAACAGCAATAAGTTTTTTCATGGTACTGTTTCCTCCAAAAATAATATATTGAAGTCCTGCATCCGCTTACGCATCGCTTCATTTTCCTTATAACATATAAAAAAACGAATACCAATCACTCTTAAGGAACTGCATAAGAATGTCAACCATCCCGGTTAGATTACAAACCGCCGTAAGTTTTCATATCTTTTGAAGCCTGCGGCGGCAGAAATTTTCCTACCTCATACAGTAAAAAAACGACTGGCGGAAAGCGTCGAAACCGCAGGCCAATACCGCATATCCGGTTCTGAAGTCATACGGGCTCCGCATATTGCGGAGCCCGTATGAGGAGCTGTTCTCTATCTTCAATATCCCCTGATATCGATCATTTCCTGCGTGATGGTGAAGCAGTCGAACCATGTTTCGCCTATGTATTTTTCCTGTTCAACCGGCTCGCCGCGCTCCATCTGCTGTATGATATCGGCAACATAGGGCCCCTGAAGCGGATTGCACTCCACATTCAGCGCGATTTTCCCTTCCAGGCAGCGGGTAAGCCCCAGCCTTGTCGCGTCGAACGATATCACGATCACACCGCCGTCAGCGTTGCATTTGAGGCCGGCTTCTTCCATCGCGTCTATCGCGCCAAGCGCCTCTCCGTCATTTTCACAGTAAACAACTTCGATATCCGTTGTCTCTAAAAGTATGCTGCCCATGACCTCATACGCCTTAGCCCGCGTAAAATCGCCGGGCTCCTGCGCAACAATGTGCCAGTTGGAATGGCGCATTACCCCCTGTTCAAGCGCGGTGGTACGGCCAATCTGTGCGGAGGAACCGATCGTCCCCTGGATATGAACGATGTGCAGGGGCTCCTCCGTTTTCTGCTGTTTTTCCATCAGATCCTCGAGCCACCTAACGGCGGTTTCGCCTTCCTGGCGGAAGTCGGAACCGATGTACGCCGCATACAGGCTCCTGTCTTCCACCTCGATATCGCGGTCGATCACAATAACAGGGATGTTGGCGTCCTTCGCTTCCTGCAATATTGAATCCCACCCCGTTTCAAGCCTTGGCGCAATCACGATATAATCCACGCCTTGCTGGATAAATGTGCGTATCGCCCTAAGCTGGTTTTCCTGCTCGTTCCGGGCATCGTCAAAGATAAGTTCATATCCGT
>JAEZIE010000117.1 GCA_023416175.1 Bacillota bacterium | reverse complement strand
TTTTCGAGTTGTTATTATTCTGAGATGAATGCCTTTTTTATTGCTGAGTAGCAGCTTGGGCGGTGGCGCCTGACTGTTTCTCCAAGCCGACCTTTTGAGTCCGTCCAAGATATTCACTCAAGACTGCAGCGCCCAATATCAGGCATGCGCCCGCAATCTGCCCTGGCACCATCTTTTCGTGCAAAAAGACGGATGAGAGCAGAATGGCCGTGACCGGGTCGATGTAACTGAGCATCGCGGCGGACTGTGCTTGCAGTTTCTGGACAGAGGCGAAAAACAGCCAGAACCCCAGTCCGGTATGAACAACGCCAAGTATCACAAGGAGCAGGAGGTTTTTTATTTGAAGCTGGACCTGAAGTAGATCCCCAGTCAGAAGCGTATAAGGCAGCAGAACCACTGCGGCGACGCCAAGCTGTGCGATAGTCGCGTCCAGCGAGGCGAGCTCTTTCGTAAATTTGCCCATCAACGTAAAGCCCGCATAGGAGGCAGCCGCAGCTAAACCAAACAACACGCCGATGCCGGAAGCGCACTAGAACCCATAACCCCTGAAACAAGCGCCATGCCAATTAGAGAAGCCATCATGCAGGCAAGCTTCTTTCCCGTGAGCTTTTCTTTGAACAAGAAAGGCGACGCCATGGTGATGAGCACCGGCGCAAAATAGTAACTCAACGTGGCTACCGCAATGGTGGTATGCCGGTACGCTTCAAATAGGAAAATCCAGTTTGCGCCAAGCGCTGCTCCGGAACAAAGAAGCAGCGGCAGATTTCTTTTGATCGCTTTCAATGAAACAGGCGTCCGGGTAAGGGCGCATATCAGGAGCAAAAACAGCACCCCAACGCCGCCGCGGACAAGCGCTATAACGCCGGACGGAAGTGCGATGTTTCGAACAAATATCCCCATGCTGCCAAATATCAGCATGGAAACGATCAATTTCAATTTGGCGTTCATAGCTGCCCGTTCTTCGCCGCCGTTAGAAAACCCTTGCAGGATTCTTTTGCGGAGCGCCTTGTATTTTTCCGAAATGCAGTATACTATAAATTTGTAAATTAAGAAAACGCATCTTTAACATTTAGAATATGAGAAAAACGAATGAGGCGAAGACATGAGTATTCAGAAATACATGGCGTTTCTTAAGACTGCTGAATTCGGCAGCTTTACAAAAGCGGCGCAACTGCTGGGCTATACGCAATCCGGCGTCAGCCATATGATCAACGACCTCGAGCAGGAGTGGAATGTCTCACTGCTGGAGCGGGACCGTTCGGGCGTACGCATAACCTCGGATGGGCAAAAGCTGCTGCCCTATGTTGCGGCCGTATGCGACGCCCAAAGGAAGCTGCTCAATGAAGTTGATGAACTGCATGGCCTACAATCCGGCCTCATCCGCATCGGCACATTTTCCAGTGTGGCGACGCACTGGCTCCCCAATATGATCAAACTGTTCCAGCAGGAATATCCCAATATCGAATTTGAATTGCTGCTTGGCGACTATATGGAAATTGAGAACTGGATCATGCAGGGCCGCGTGGATTGCGGGTTTCTGAGGTTGCCCACCAAACTTGAGCTCGAGAGCGTCTATTTGGAGCAGGACCGGCTGCTGGTGATTTTGCCGGAGGACCATCCCCTTGCGGGATTGGAGCGTTTTCCGTTGAGCGGCCTTAACGGCGCGCCATTTCTGCTGTTGGAAAAAGGGGAAAAGACGGAGATTTCCCGCATTTTTGAGCAGCACAATATTGTCCCCAATATCCGGTTTACCACATGGGACGATTATGCCATTATGTCGATGGTTGAAAATGGGCTAGGTATTAGCATATTGCCCGAACTCATATTGCGGCGTATCCCCTACCGCATCGTAAAGCGAGAGCTGGAGGTTCCCGCGTACCGGCGTATCGGCTTTGTTATGAAAAACAAAGCCAGCGTTTCTGTCGCGGTGAAACGCTTTCTGGAGTACCTTCAGTTCAGAAACCAGGCCTAAAACAAGAGCCTCCCTTTTCCATACATTGTTCTGCACCACCTTCAAAAATGCCATCATATAATGGAAGGATGACTATTTAAGGGGGCAAAGCGATGTATTATCAAAACTATACGGGAAACGATCAAAGGCTGGGCCAGAATGATCTGCAGGAAGAAGGACAGCGTATAGGGATTTATAATACGGCATTTATATATCCCCAGAATGTGAACGGCGCGCTTATGCTGATACAGGAAGCCCTTGCGGGCGAAAACGAAGACAGATTATTTTACTCATACCTGATTGAAAACGCGCCCTCTGAAGAAGACCGGCAGATAATAGAAGGAATACGGAATGATGAAATAGGCCATTTCCGGATGTTCGATCAACTTTATCATGAACTTACCCGAATGGGGATCCCGGGAATCCAGAGCGAAGAGTTTCATTTACCTGCAAGCTACTGCGAGGGATTACGAAATGCGTTAATTGGGGAACAAAACGCCATAAGGAAATACCGCAACATACTCTATGCTTTGCAAAACCGGATCCATATTAACATGATTACGGAAATCATAACGGATGAAATCCGGCACGGTATACTCTATAGCTACCTTTACTCAAAGAACGCTTGCAATGTATGATGCCTTTTCATTTACAACAGGCCCTGTTATATCAGGGCCTGTTCTTCTATACCGCTTAAAAATTTCCGGGCGGCCGATACTTGCATTACCGCATATAGTAATTCCGGTTGACACTCCTCGTAAATCCATAATCGATCACAACAGGTCTTCCGTTTAGAGCCCCCCAGCTATGGGGCTTGCACAGGTCATCAAAAATCAGATTGTGCTGTATCATAGCCTCTTTGATTTTGGGGATGCGATAAAGCTCCTGATTGTTTCTCACGTCAAAGTACCGCCAGACACTGGAAATATGCTTGAGCTGCTCCGCTTTCTCCATGATAATCAAAAGATGATCTACTGAAGCCTGTATAACGGCGGCAAACAAACCGCTATTATCCTGTAAGGAGATTTCGTGTTCGGCTTCATTCTGTGCAACGCCCTTTCTGTTTTTAGCGACTTTGACAACGTATCCGTTGCCAAGGTCATATACCTGCCTACCGGAACCCGAGCCGATATATCGGTAGGCGCCCCGGCGGATATTGGACGCAATTCGCGTAAGGTCAAAGAGCATATTGGTATTCAGGATCTATCCGCTGTCTTTGGCAATTGATACCTCCTATGCAAAGCACAATCGCACAAGTATATATAAGATCCCCTCCTGCTTCAGAATATGCCGTATGGAAGCGGGAGGGGACAGAGGCCGTGCCTAGAATTGCGTTCGGGCTTGCGGTTTTAAATATATTTTTGTTATTGTATTTATTACAACTTCTTTCTAGAAATCCAATAGAAGGAAGGTGTGTTGATAAAAAATGGAGGGGAAAGCGAAATAGCCACCATATTTCATAAAGACGATCTTACCTTTCATATGCGGCAGTCGCCTGTTCCGGAATTCTCCTGGCAGACAAGTGAGAAGCTTGCCGAATTCGTTTCATCCAAGCATCTGCAGTTTGATGTAAGATCGCTTGATCCCGGCAAGTATATTCCTGCCGGATTGAACGAAAAAGCCCCAACAACCGTTGGGGCTTTTTCCGGTCATATAGGTGATTGTTATTTAATCTATCCTTAATCAGGATAGGTGATGGCATACCATTCGGTTATTGGTTTCAGTCATTCCGTGCTACGGCGACGCCCGAAGTTAGAAGAAGCGATTGAACCTGCGATGCATCCGGCGATGGCGGCGACGGTGACGGCGGAACTCGTTAGTCCTCATGCGGCGGAAACCAAA
>JAEZIE010000204.1 GCA_023416175.1 Bacillota bacterium | reverse complement strand
CATAGGCGCAGCGCCGTTTCGGATAAATTTTTCCGAATCGTAAAAAACCTTAGACGCCGCTTCTCCGCTGATGCAGATTACTTTTTGTCCCATGAGGCGCGTTCCAAATAGTTCAGATTGATAACGGTCTGTCCTGTGTTTGATAAACAGGTACCCTTCTCTCATCAATGCAAAGGTGTTGTCCAGACACGGATCTACCGGTATTTTCCCTTCTGCTGACATTTGCTTAATCCTCATCTTTTACTTTGCTGCAAAGCCTGACCTTGACATATAGCTTTTGAAAATTGCAGTGTTTTAAACAGACCCGAAATAAAATACTTATAGCAGAGGAACCATCATGGCCAAGCGGAGCCTTGTCATCGGGCGCGAAACAAAACCCGTCCCCAGGGACTTGGGGTTGGCCACCTTCCGGTTTCGATAGAGTTTCGTTGTATCGACAATTGACATTTATTGTGTCAGGAAGTATCGTTTAATGGGAAGAATTACCATAATAAGGGGGCGCAATTATGAAAAAGCTTGTTACCGCGCTGCTTTGCAGCCTAATATTGTTTGCATTTACGGCATGCGCTTTTAGCTCCGCGTCCCCGGAAATTGCCCCCCCCACGCCAGCAAAGATTAACGGGGCGGATTCGGCGCAGTCCACAGAAATCTATCTGGATCCGTCTTGCAGCACGCAGCAGCGTGTGAGCGACCTGCTTTCAAAGATGACCCTTGCGGATAAAGCAGGGCAAATGGTACAGGGGGAACAGTACCCTGTAAGCAATGAAGATATGGCCAAGCTTGGATTGGGTTCCGTCCTAAGCGGCGGCGGCTCGGTACCTAACGACAAAAACACTGTGGAAAACTGGAACAAAGCGCTGGATGAGTTTCAAAAGGCGGTGCTTTCAAGAAAAATAAAAATACCATATCTGTACGGAGTTGATGCGGTTCACGGCCATAACACCGTTTATGGGGCGGTGATATTTCCGCACAATATCGGCATCGGCGCTGCCAATGACAAAGAGCTGACACAAAAGATGGGCGCATATGTGGCCGGAGAGATGAAAATGACGGGGGTTCTGTGGAACTTCGCACCTTGTGTAGCGGTTGCGCAGGATCCGAGATGGGGGCGTACCTACGAGAGCTTTTCAAGCGATCCGAAGCTTGTGAGCGAACTGGCCTCGGCCTATTTAAAGGGGCAGCAAAGCGGAGGCGTTCTAGCGACCGCCAAACACTATGCGGGAGACGGCGGCACCCGTTTTGGCACAGGCGAAGGCAGTTACCTCATTGATCGCGGAGATGTGGATTTAAATGAACAACAGTTTAGAGCGCTGCATCTTGCTCCCTATCAGCGATTGATTGCGGATAACGTAAAATGCGTGATGGTCTCCTTCAGTTCATATAACGGACTGAAAATGCATGAAAACAAGTATCTGATCACCGATGTTCTGAAAAACGAGTTTGGATTTCGTGGCTTTGTTGTAACCGACTGGGAAGGGATCAACGGAGTGAATGCGCCGGCATTTGAGGCACAGGTGACAGCGGCAATCAATGCGGGCGTCGATATGCTCATGGAACCCTATCGGTACAAGGAAGCAATCGAAGCTATCATCAAAGGCGTAAAAGGCGGCAAAATACCTCAGGAAAGGTTAGACGACGCCGTATCCCGCATATTGACCGTCAAGTTTGATATGGGGCTGTTTGAAGATCCTTTCCTCGATCATACGACCATTGCGGTGGATAAAGTAGGCAGCAAGGAAGGTCGCGCGCTTGCCAAAAAACTGGTGGAGAAATCCCAGGTGCTACTCAAAAACGAGAATGGATTGCTCCCCTTCAAGTCGGGGCAGAAAATCTTTGTTTTAGGTCCAGCTGCGGATAATATCGGCGTGCAGTGCGGCGGATGGACACTGAGTTGGCAGGGAATTCCCGATCCGGATCTCACGCCCGGCACATCCATATTGGAAGGGCTTACGAACTGTGCGGATGAATACGGCTTAGAAATTCTTACAGATGAAAACCGCGCGAGCGAAGCGGATGTCGTGCTGCTGGCGATTGGGGAAAAGCCTTATGCCGAGTGGGAAGGTGATACAGCCGATCTTTTCATCACAGGCAGTATGGGGCTTGATGGAAACGCGAAAGCAATTGATAAAGCGCGAAGCCTTCAAAAACCTACGGTAACGCTGATTGTGGCGGGACGCAATGTGCTTATCGATGAATACATAGACGACTGGGACAGTGTGGTCATGAGTTACCTGCCCGGAACAGAAGGGGATGGCATAATCTCGCCGCTTGTAGGGGCGGCCCCATTTACAGGCAGGCTGCCGATGCCATGGTATCGATCCGTGGATGATATCGGCACAGAAAATCCCGATTTGCTCTATGAGATAGGATTTGGTCTTTAATTAGAAAGGGGCAACTTAGTTGCCCCTTTTTTCCTCCCACATCCGTATACGTTCTTCGTAGCTTACTTCTTTGTGAATTTGATGCAGCATCCATGCATAGCCGAACGTGTCGCTGAATACGGCATTTGATGCGCCGTAATCCGGCATCTCGGTCACAGGCTGTATCTCGGAGCAGCCCGCGCCGATGGCTTTTGAAAACGTTTCCTTGATATCGGGAACGAGGATGTTAAACCAGATCGATCTGAGTTCACCCGGAGCTGGCGCTTTCAACTCGAATTCCTGGTTTTCATCCAACATGTGAAAGCGTACGCCATATAGCGTAAAAACGACCTCATTTTGACCTCTGGGGAAATCAGAAACCTCCACGCGTTCAATGTCAAATATGTTTTCGTACAACTCCAGTGCTTTGAGGCTGTCTGTAACAACCATATCGATTTCTACTCCGACCATGTCCATGCTCCTTTTTATTTGGTAGTCTGGCCATCCGCTTTTTTCGTGGGTGATGTACTCGGGAGACAGGGTTTATAGAATCTTGTCCTATAGACAATATTCTACCCGCACCACAAAACACAAAACTTCCGTTTGAAAGTTTTGTTTGGGCCCTATCAAGGATTTATGAAGCTTCCTTCCCTGAAATTTGATGTTTAGCTTGGTTTCATAAACAAGAAGTTCATAAACAGGCTTTCAGGGGAAAATGGCTGCCTTTGATAATCTCCATAAACTGCTTTTAATACAAAGCCGGCGCTTTGCGCCGTCTCCATTATCTCATCCTTTGAGATAACGGAGAAGGATATGTCCAGCATACGTTTCTCAATGATCCTGTTATCCTCACCATATATTTCGTAAAATTGCACGCCGCGAATCAAGTTTTCTTCGCTCGAATAGGTATTGTAAGAGCTGACGACGAGGGTGTTATTGCCGTTCATTGCAAACCTGCCGAGAATTCTCATGCTGCCGTCCGCGGACTTTATCCGGTAAGCCGGATTGTACAAGCTGCAGAAGAAGAGCCCGCCCGGCATAAGGTGTTCGAATATTTGCTCAAGGGCCTGCTTTCTTTTCCTTTTATCAGTAATTTCCATGAGGGAATGGAAGGGGATGAAAGCAAGATCATACCGTTCTTTCAGAGCAAGACTACAAATATCCTGACATAAGATGTCCACTTTATCGCTTTCTTTTAGCTTTAAGCGAAAAACGTTCAACATTTTCGGCGAATAATCCACGCAGGTCAGACGAATGCCATTCCGAATCAACGGCAGCGATACTCTTCCGGTTCCGCACATCAGCTCCAGAATATTCTGACGCCCTTTACAAAGCTCCAGATAGAAGCC
>JAEZIE010000024.1 GCA_023416175.1 Bacillota bacterium | reverse complement strand
GTGGCGGGCTATTACGCGGGCGCGCGGTTCTTTGAACTCAAGACCGTGCAGATCATGGACGGCGAGGACTTGAGCCGCTGTGTGCCCCGCCCCTGCATACTGGCAGAGGACGAAGGCTACAACTGCGAATGGTCCACGGAACTGACCGTGGAGCAGGCGCTTGACGAATACATCAAGGCATGGGTACTATGTAAGCTGCTTGCCCGGGAATACGGCCTGGGTGATGAAAACGGCTTTGTGTTCAACATGAGCGTGGGCTACGATTTTGCGGGCATTACCTCCCCCAAGATCGATCGGTTCATTGAAGGGCTTAAGGACGCATCCAATATCGAAGCCTTCCGTGCCTGCAAGGAATGGGCGCTTTCTAACCTGCGCCTGTTCGAGCATGTGAACGCCCGCTATATCGAAAGCATCAGCCCGCACGTATGTACGTCGATCACGCTTTCCACGCTGCACGGCTGCCCGCCGCAGGAGATTGAAAAAATCGCTTCCTACCTGATTTCGGAGAAGAAGCTGCATACGTTCGTCAAATGTAACCCGACCATTCTGGGGTATGAGACCGCGCGGCGGACGTTGGACGCCATGGGGTACGATTATATCAAGTTTGACGATCACCACTTCCGCGAGGACCTCCAATATAAGGACGCGGTGCCCATGTTTGAGCGCCTGCGGGCTTTGGCCGGGAAACACCGTGTGGAATTTGGCCTGAAGCTGTCCAACACGTTCCCGGTGGATGTTGCGGCAAACGAGCTCCCCAGCAGCGAAATGTATATGAGCGGGCGGGCGCTTTACCCGCTGACCATTGAAATGGCCAACCGCCTCACGGCACAGTTTGACGGGCGCATCCGCCTTTCCTTCTCGGGCGGCGCCGACGCGTTCAACATCGCCAAACTGTATGAAGCGGGCATATGGCCCATCACCATCGCCACCACGGTGTTAAAGCCCGGCGGTTACCAGCGCATGCTGCAGATCGCGGAGGAGCTTTCCCGTCTACCTTACCGGCCGTTTACGGGGGTGAGCGTTTCGCGCGTGCAGCGGCTTGCGCAATCCGCGTTGACCGATCCGCACCATACGAAGGACATCAAGCCCACGCCCACCAAGAAAATAGGGGAGCGGCTGCCGATGTTCTCCTGCTTCACCGCGCCCTGCACATACGGCTGTCCCATCAATCAGGATATCCCGGAATACGTGTCGCTCGTGGGCCAGGGCAAGCATTTGAAGGCTCTGCGGGTGATTACGGAAAAGAACCCGCTGCCCTTTATCACGGGGCGCATCTGCCCGCATCACTGCATGGACAAATGCGTGCGCGGCCATTATGAGGAAAGCATCCGCATCCGCAACGCCAAGCTGGAAGCCGCGCGCGGCGGCTATGAAGCGCTGCTGGGCGAGCTGGAAACGCCGGTCATGACGTCATCGGAGCGCGCGGCGGTCATCGGCGGCGGCCCCGCCGGGCTTTCCGCGGCGTACTTCCTGGGGCGCGCGGGCATGCCCGTAACGCTCTATGAGCAGAAGGACGCTTTGGGCGGTATCGTCCGCCATGTGGTACCTGAATTCCGCATTTCCGCGGCGAGCGTGGAGCGGGACGTGCAGCTGGTGGAAAAAATGGGCGTGAAGTTCAAGCTCAATACGGCTGCGCCCTCCATTGCGGCTTTGCGCGAGCAGGGGTTTGATTATGTGGTCATCGCCATAGGCGCATACGCGCCCGGTGAACTGAAGCTCTCGGAAGGCACGGCCATGAACGTGCTGGATTTCTTAACCGCCTGCCGGAAGGAGACCATAGGCGTTGTCGGCAAGGATGTCTGCATCGTGGGCGGCGGCAACACCGCTATGGACGCAGCGCGCGCCGCAAAGCGTCTGCCGGGCGTTGAAAGCGTACGCGTGGTTTACCGCCGCAACAAGCGGTACATGCCCGCGGACGAAGAAGAACTGCTGCTGGCCATACAGGAAGGCGTGGAGTTCTGTGAGCTATTGAGCCCCGTTTCGGTTTCCGGCGGCGTTCTTACCTGCAAAAAGATGGCGCTGGGTGCGCCGGACGCTTCCGGTCGTCGTTCTCCCGTAGAGACCGATGAGATCGTGAAGCTCCCGTGCGACCTGCTGGTCGCCGCTGTGGGCGAGCGCGTGGACAGGACACTCTTTGACGCGAACGGCGTCAAGACGGATGCCCGTGGTAAAGCCGTGGTGGATCCGGCGTCGCTTGAAACCAACATTCCCGGCGTGTATGTCGTGGGCGACGCCAATCGCGGCCCCGCCACGGTTGTGGAAGCCATTGCGGACGCGCAGCGCGTTGCGAACCATATTTTAAGCGCGCCCCATACGTATACGATACCCGAGGTCGCCTACCAAAGCCCCGCCGCCTGCCGCGAAAAGAACGGCACGCTTGCGGAATATGAGAACGCAGGGCGCGAAAACGAGCGTTGCCTGTTCTGCAGCGTGTCCTGCGAGCTGTGCGCGCAGGTTTGCCCCAACCGGGCCAATCTTGCAATCAGCGTGCCGGGCATGAGCTCCCGCCAGATCCTGCATGTGGATCGTATGTGCAACGAGTGTGGCAACTGCGCCGTGTTCTGCCCGTACAATGACGCGCCGTACTTGGTAAAGCCCACGCTGTTCCACACCGAAGCGGATTTCAGGGACAGCAAAAATACAGGCTTCCTCTCCTTGGGCGGCACACGCTATCTCGTGCGCGTGGACGGCGTTGTGAAGGAAATTGACCTGGACGAACCCCACGTAGATATTCCTCGTGAATTGGAAGCGCTGATATTCGCGGTGCGCCAGCAGTACGGCTACCTGCAATAACCTTTAGGCTGCAAAAAGAATCCTTATATCGAAAAAGTGCTTGCAGTTTTTCGATATGGCTACGCGCAGTAGCCTACCCCCCATGCCGGATAAGGGCATCCGGCAGGACGGGTTCATATATCTTTTCTTTCTTCTTCAGCAAAGGGGCTGCATAT
>JAEZIE010000288.1 GCA_023416175.1 Bacillota bacterium | reverse complement strand
GTTTGCAGCAAGGTAGACGTTTTGCAGATACATGAAGGATGATCGCCCGCTTTCCCGTACCAGGGACATAAAGCGTTCCACATCCCCGTCCTTCAATGCGTTCGCCTGCTGTTCTACCCGCGCGTGGTCCCGGAAGAAATGCGCGGCGCGCAAAAACGCGCGGTCTCCGCACGCCTCACGGATGTGTGCGGCGCTTTCATAGAGCGCCTCCTCCGTCACATCCCGCAGCACTTCCCCGCCCAATTCACGCGCCACGGCCCGCATTTCCACCGTTACGGCACCGTATTCACCCGTAAGTCCCTCATGGTTGCCATGCGTATCCGTAATGCACAGCGCGTACCCCTGCGTCGCGACGGGAATGGGCTCCACCACCGGCGAAAGCGGATCTAAAAAGTCCATCCTTACAAAGCCACCCACCGCGCAGGCCATTTGGTCCATCAGGCCGCAAGGCTTTTTGAAATACTCGTTTTCCGCATAGCGGCTGATGATGGCCGCTTCAACCGGCTCCAACCGCCCTTCATTATACAAGTGGCTTTGGATGCAGCAGAGCAGCACCTCAAATGCCGCGCTGGAGGAAAGCCCGGACCCGCGTAGAACATCGGATACCATATACGCGCGGAACCCGCCCACGCGGTAGCCGCGCTGCTGCATGCCATTGGCAACGCCCCGGATCAATGCCGCGGAGGTTTCCTTTTCCTCCTGCCTCATGGCAAGGTCGGAAATGTTGATTTGAATGCCGCCGAACCCTTCCGAATATAGCTCTACCGTGCCGTCCTCCGTTGGCGATGCCGCACAGAGCATATCAAGCTCCACCGCTGCGGCGAGCACCGCACCGTGGTTGTGGTCCGTATGGTTGCCCCCCACCTCCGTGCGGCCGGGTGCTGAAAAAAGGGAGACGTCGTGTCCCCCGAACCGTTCTAAATATCCCGCCACGACATTTGCGCAGCGTGAGCGCGCGGCAGGGATATCGCCGTAGACACGGGAAAGCTCCGAATCAAACGCGCCCTTTATGATCTGTTCCGCTAGTCTGGCTGCAAGCATTTGTACACCCCCTAATGCTTGTATTGTACATGAATTTTACATATGCGCATAGGGGGACATGCAGCCCAAAAGCGCAGAAAAAGGCCGCACAGGTGTGCGGCCTAAGAGTATCAATAATCCTGCTTAAGGGTCTTAAGGTATCGGCGCTTTCAGCACCGCGTCCTCGGCGGGAGACGCCTCTGACACTAGGCCAGCGGGCCGTCGCGATAGATTTTTTTTCTTTGGGGAAACTGCGTGCCCCCAACCCCCTTCCTAATGCCGCCAGTACTTAGGGGGGGCGGGGGCGGAGCCCGCCCGCTATTAAATAAAATAATCTATCGTCGCCGCCATAGGTGGCGATACTTTAATACAAAGCATACGTGCATGCCTTTTTGACATGTTCAAGGACTATACGACTAAACTGTCTGGCAAAGCCCCTGATCTTTAATCTTTTGTCACTCCGTCGGCAAATCAACGCCTATCAGCGCGCCGCCGTTGCCCGTCTGCACGGTGGGCAGCTTGCCGTCCCACTTGTTGATTGTTTCATAATCGATTAGGCTCTGGTTAAGCGATTCGGCGAGCTTGCGGTTGGCCTCAGCCTGTGCTTCCGCCTCAACGGCGATCTGCTTTGCCTTGGCTTCCGCCTCGATCACGGCAGCTTCTGCGGCTGCCTGTGCTGCAATGACCTTCTGCTTTGCGGTGGCTTCCGCGATGACGACCGCCTGCTCCTGCTCGGTGCGGGTCTTGATGAGGTTCTGCTCGGCCACCTGCTTCTGCTCGATGGCGGCGATGTATTCATCCGAGAAGTCCCAATCGATGATGTTGAAATCCTCCACCACGATGCCGGAATTGGCGAGCTTCTGCTTCATGTTGTTATCAAGCTCCACCGAAACCGTGCTGCGGTCCGCAACAAGCGTGCTTGCGGTGTATTCCGCCACAACGGCCTTGAGCACCTCGTGCACCGCGGGCACAACAATCACGCTTTCATAGGCATTGCCGACGTTTCGGTAGATAGATTGGCTCATGCCCTTGTCGATACGGTAGTTGACCGCAAGCACGGCGGAGACCGTCTGCAGGTCCTTGGAGAACGCCTGGGTGGTGACCTCCAGCTTCACGATACGGTTGTTGATGAATATGACCTGCTGCGCGAAGGGGATTTTAAAATGCATGCCCTCCTGCAGGACGATATCGCTGACCCGGCCCAGCGTCATAACAACGCCCGTATGCCCGGCAGGCACGACGACGACGCTGCCCAGCACCACGGACAGCACAATGATCACAACGATTGCGGTTACTACGACCTTACCCCCGGATACTTTCCCATCCTTGTTTTTAAACATGTAGCTCCTCCATGTATGGTTTTACTATTTATAAAAAGCCAACGCTTTTTATTGGTTCGCGTAGGCGAAATAAATGTGCCTGCGCGCCCGCCACGGTGCGGCGCGTGCCGCTATCGCGTCACGCTACTAATCTCGTTTCGAAACGAGATTAGTATAAAAAGAATTACAATGAGTATACCATAGTGCAGGGGTACATGGAGAGGCAAATGATGGCACGGCAGCGGAGCACTTTTAACATTTTCGTGAACTCTTGCCGGCAAGGCATGGATACACGCCGCCACAGTTGGCAAAACAGAAAAATCTGCTATACTTTAGGGTGCAGCAAGCCCGTATTTTAGCGGGTAGAGGGGGCAATGCATGGAAAAAAGATCCTTCGTGCGCGGCGCGGCGATCCTTGCGATCGCAGGATTGATTGTAAAGTTTATCGGCGCAGTCTACCGCATTCCGCTGAGCAACATCGTCGGCATCGACGCGATGCGGTATTACGATATCGTCTACCGCTACTACACCTGGCTTCTGGTCATTTCCTCTGCAGGATTGCCCACGGCAATCTCCAAGCTTGTATCCGAACGCGCAACGCTCGGAGACTATCGCGGAGCCCGCGCGGTATTTAAGACCGCGTTCCGGCTGCTGCTGATCATCGGCATCGCGACCACGCTGCTCATGTTCCTGGGCGCGGACGCGCTCGCCTCCATATCCTATACCTCCGCTTCGGCGGCGGAGATTGCGAAGCAGGCGCTTTCCTTCCGTGCGCTTGCACCCGCACTGCTTTTCGTTTCGCTCATGTGCGCCTACCGCGGATATTTACAGGGCATGCAGCAAATGGCGGGCACCGCCGTATCCCAGGTGGCGGAACAGCTCGGCAAGCTCGCGCTCGGGTTTTCACTCGCCATTCACTTTATGCCCCAGGGGCCGGAATACGCGGCCATGGGCGCGTTGATTGGTGTAAGCGGATCGGAATTGGTCGGCCTGATCGTGATCTGGGTCTTCTACCTGCGCCGCAAAAAGGAATTTGCGCTGCAGATCGCAGCTACGCCACGCAGCAAAGAAAAAGCCACTTTCAACTCCATATCAAAAAAGATACTCGCCATTGCCGTGCCGGTGACCATCGGCGCTTCCGTTATGCCGGTGGTGGGGATTATAGACAGCGCGTTCATCATCCGCGTACTGGAAAGCATCGGCTATTCCGTACAGGAAGCAGGCAGGGCGTACTCTCTGCTGTATTCGTTCGTGACGCCCATCATCAACATGCCCGCCGTATTGACATCGGCTTTGGCCATGAGCCTTGTGCCCGCCATATCCGCCTATATGGCAAAAAAGGACGCAAAACGGGTCCGCTCCGCCGGGCGCACGGGGCTCAAGCTTGCGTTTATCATCGGCACGCCCTGCGCCGTGGGCCTCTTTGCGCTTGCGGAGCCGATACTGGGCATGCTCTATCACTCCCTTACCCCAACGGAGCTGAAACTCGCTGCGGAGCTGTTGCAGACGGCTTGTATCGGCGTTGTGTTCCTCTCTATTGTACAGACGCTCACGGGCATCATACAGGGCTTGGGCAGGCCGACGATACCCGTCATCAACCTGGTGTTCGGCGGGGTATTGAAGGTCGTGACCATGCTGGTTTTGATGCACCGGCCAGAAATCAACATCCAGGGCGCCGCAGTTTCCACGGTGGTTTGCTACGCTTCCGCGGGCATCCTGGATGTGATCTACCTGGTTCGAAAAACAGGTATGAAATTGAACCTGTACGACGTATTTGGCAAGCCCATACTTTCTTCTGCGCTGATGGGTATACTCGTGATGTTCCTATATCGCGCCATCGTGGACCATGCGAGCCAGACGGTGGCGACGCTGGGTTCGGTACTGGCGGGCGTGATGCTCTATGTGGTGCTCGCGGTGGTGCTGAAAATGTTCAGCGTGGAAGATTTGCAGTTTATCCCCGGCGGAAACCGGCTTAGAAAAGTGTTCCGGGTGTAGTGTAACTATTTCATGTGTGAATGGTACGCTTTCTTTTGTTCCTTTTCTTTCGTGGAAAGAAAAGGAACGTACTCTTTGAACTTGAAGGAGCCATATAATGCCCACGTTAACCATCGCCGCGCTTTCGATACCACAAACCATTTCCTGTGCCGCGCTTGACGCCTGCAAAAGGGCGGACAAGCTCTACCTGCAAACGGCGCACACGCCCTGTGCGCTGCCTATCATCGAAGCAGGGCTTCCCTACGTGACGATGGACGACCTGTATGAGCGCTCTGAGGATTTTGATGCGCTGCGGGACGCGATAGTTGGTCGCCTGCTTGCAGCCTGTATGGAAGGCGATGTGGTATACGCAGTGCCTGGGCGCGGCATGGGGGACGGGCTTAAGTTGCTAAAGGAAAAGGCCGCGTCCGCACAGATCACCGTGCACGTTTTGCCGGGCGTCTCCTATGCGCAGGCCGCCCTTTCTCAGGCGGGCCTGGATTACGCGTCCTATGTCATAGCCGCGGCAAACGCGCTGCCGGAAGCGATGGATCCGAAACTTCCGCTTGCTGTGGAGGAACTGGATACAAAGATCCGCGCAGGCGAGGTCAAACTTGCGCTGACCGAATACTATCCGGACGAGCATCCAGTAACGCTTTGTACGATGTCGCAAGCCGGGGTCTATCAGACAAGGACTGTCCAGTTGTATGAATTGGACAGGCAGGATGAGTTCCACGCGACAACCGTATTGCTTGTCCCTCCGGCAGAGTTCCTGTCCCTGACGCGGTTTGGCTACCAGGAGCTTGCGGCGGTCATGCACACGTTGCGTGCCCCGGGCGGCTGCCCGTGGGACCGGGAGCAGACGCATGAAACCCTGAAAAAGACGATGATCGAGGAATGCTACGAGGTGCTCGACGCCATCGATCAGAAGGATGACGCGGCGCTGTGCGAGGAACTGGGGGACGTGCTGCTGCAGATCGTGTTCCATGCCGAAATGGCAGCGGAGCAGAGGCGGTTTATCGGGCGGGACGTGACCACCGGCATTGTACAAAAGCTCATCTACCGGCACCCGCATGTATTCGGTACGGGCCGGGCAGATACGCCGGACGCCGTGGTGGAAAAATGGGAGCAGCTCAAAAAAAAGGAAAAGCAGTTTTCTTCCCAAACGGAAGTGCTCCAAGCGGTGCCCAAAAACCTCCCAGCGCTGATGCGGGCCTATAAGCTTCAAAAAAAGGCCGGGCAGGTGGGGTTCGACTGGAACGACGCACGGGAAGCATTTATGAAACTGCCCGAGGAGACGGAAGAGCTGCGCCAGGCCATGGAGACTAACGCGAACGTAGCCGAAGAAATGGGCGATCTCCTGTTCGCGGCAGTCAATGTATGCAGGCTTTTGCATTTGGAACCGGAAGAGGTATTGACAAGCGCCAGCGAGAAATTCCTCACTCGTTTTGCCCAAATGGAGGCGCTTGCGCAAAAGCGGGGCCGCTCGCTCGACTCCATGACGCTTGAAGAGCAGGAAATACTGTGGCAGGCTGTTAAAAGTGCCGAAAATAGGCAAAAATAAGGAACAAAGGGCTTGTATATCGACAAAAAGACTGGTAAAATAGGTTTCGGCATAATAATGCTGAATGAACATTGAACATTTAAGGAGGATAATCCACTTATGAACAAAACGGATCTGATCGCTGCTGTTGCGCAGAAGAGCGAGCTTTCTAAGAAGGACGCCGAAAAGGCGATCAACGCTTTTGTAGACACCGTCACCGCTTCTTTGAAGGCCGGTGAGAAGGTTCAGATGGTTGGCTTTGGCGTATTCGAAGTCAAGAGCCGCGAAGCTCGCAAGGGCCACAACCCCATGACCGGGGCCGAAATCGACATCCCCGCGTCCAAGGCTCCCTCTTTTAAAGCCGGCAAAGCTTTCAAGGACGCTTTGAACTAAGTAACCTCCCGTAAGCACAGCGGACCGCCTATGTAGGCGGTCCGCTTTTTTTCCCTGCCGGCCAGGCCAATGACCTGGTCGGTATTTTTCAGCTGCGCCTGCGCCCGGAATTGGAGAAGATGAGTATCGGCGTTCCTTCCAAGAGCGTATCCCCCACCTCCGGGTTCCATTCTTCAAGCTGCCCGACCATGACGCCAAAGCGCTTGCCGATATCCCAGAGCGTTTCGCCGGCATTCGCCATATGCACGAAGATCCCGTTTTGCCGTGAAACGGGGACCGCCTCCTCCATACCTACGGCAAGCTGCTGCTGCTGTCGTTCATACAGCATTGCCTGCGTTTCCAGCAGGTATTCCACCTGAATGGTACGTCCCGTCCCCATGCCGCGCGTCTCGAGCACACGCACGCGTACAAGGGCATCCGGCGTATATGGCGCGTCTATCACACAGCGGAACGGGATATCCTCCTCAAACACGTTGGTGGCACCATTTTCGCCCGCATAGACCACAGAGGTAACAAGTATGCCGTCCGCCCCAAGCTGGCCGGAGTTGTCAGAAAGGCCAAGTACGGTAGGCCGGGCGCTGGTGAATATGACGCGCGCAATATCCGGATTTTCATCCGGCACACGCAATGTCTCCACAATCCTGCACAGGCCGGTGACGGTGTTAACAGGCGTAAGCTGCTCCACCACCTGCCGCTGCACCTCCACGCTGCCGTCCGCCGAGTAAGCATCGGACAGGGTATTGACGCTCTCCTGTGTGATGCAGGTAACCGCAATCTGCAAGGTGGTGTTCATTTCCAGGCTTTCTCCGGCTGTGAGGACATTCCCGGAAATATCCCGTACGACGGGGGTTGCAAATACGCGAGAACAGGTGGAGGCATCCATTTCCAACGGGATAAGCTCACTGAACGGGGCGCGCAATATCGCCTGCATCAGCCTGTTTTCCTCATCCAGATAGAGCGCGTAGAGATAGAGCGTACCCTCGACAGCCGCGCCGTTTGCCTCCAGCGTTACGTTTTCAACATGAGGGGCCGCGTTCAGGCGCAGCACCTGGACAACGCCCGGGGCATCAAGCTCTTCCCTTGAACGGAGGGAAACCTCGGCAAGCGGAAGGATGCGCCCGAGCCGCGTCTGATCATACCGCGTCTGCAGGTTTCGTGCGTTGCGCATATCCGTAATGACGCGCATATTCTGACCCTGCTGTACAGTTGTGTTGAGGTCCGCCACCGCCTCCAGATGTGCGCGGTTGTTATCCAGAGTCGTACGGATATCCATGAGCTGCGGCGTGACCTCCGCCCGCATGCCTTCCTCCGTGCCATCCATGGGGACGCTGTGGTTGTATCGCGTGGATGCATGCACATCAAAGGGTATCCCCTCCGTGCTGACGCAGAGCAGCTGCAGCATGAGCGTCCCGTCCACATCCACCCGGCCGTTTGCGCAGCGCGCCGTTTCGTTATGAATTTGTGCATCCGTCTGCAAAATGCGCTGCACATCCCGCCCGACAGGCATGGGAATATCACCCTCTACAAACGCCTGCGCCGCGGTCCTGCCCGCCATGCGCTCCAGTTGCAATTCGCTCCAGATGGGTTCCATAGGCTGCACCTCTCTTATTCGTCGTTCTGTCGTAACAATATATGAGGCACAGGACATGGACAGACTTATTTTTTTGTGAATAGATTTTTATTATCTGAAGGTATCGCCACCTGCGGCGGCGACGTTAATTCTATTTATTTCATAGCGGGAGGGCTTACAGTTCGCAATGGTCGTATTACATCGCGGCAAAGCCTCTCCTAATACTCCCTTGCTCACTGGGACGTCGCCTCACTGTATCCGCCACAGGCGGCGTTCGGCTATGTCCTCCCCGCGCCCCCTGTGTACGATACCCCAGGGAAGAGATGGAATGCAGTTTCCCCGAATAGGCAATCCATATGAATCCGTCCTTTGTGGTGGCGTGTACGCCGCAAAGGACACCTTGCGCAGCCGCCGACCGCGTCTGAAAAGGCGCAGGCAGGCTGCGGAAAATCTCGCCGCAGCGGCTCGCGATATGCCAAAGGCATATCCGCGACATAGCAAAAGCGCCCGGTACAAGTAGCCGGACGCCTCTGCCTCAGGAAGAAGAATATTAATGGATAAGGGCTCCCGCTAGCCCAAGACTCATACCTCGAAAAGAAGTTTGCTGTACGACGGCAGGGGCCAGTAGCAATCGGCCGTAATCCGCTCAAGCGCGTCCGCCGCTTCGCGCACCGCGTTCATGGCGGGGATGAGGACTTCATGGCAATAAACGGCATGCGCGCACGAATCGCCATGCACTTCATGAATGAGGGCGGCGTCGAGCGCTTCGATTGCGGCATAGAGCTTGGAAGCAAGGCCGCTGACCTTTCCTGCGATGCTCTTTTCTACGTCAGAAGCGATGCCGATGTTGTTCTTTGCAATGGCGGTTTCGACCAGCTTGCCTGTGTAGGCGGATACGGCGGGCAAAATCTTCTGCCGGGCCAAATCCAAAGTGGTGATTGCTTCAATGGAGATTACCTTGACGTAGCTCTCCATCAAAATCTCGTAACGGGAGTGTACCTCTTTCTCAGTCAAAATGCAGTGCTTTGTAAAGACCGCAACATTCTTTTCCGCCACCAGGTAGGGAAGCGCCGCGACGGTGGATTTGAGGTTCAATAGGCCGCGTTTTTCCGCTTCTACCACCCATTCGTCTGCATAATTGTTGCCGTTGAACAGGATGCGCTTGTGGGCGATGATCGTATCGCGCACGAGTTTGGCGAGCGCAGAATCAAAGTCCGCCGCTTTCTCCAGCTCATCCGCAAACAGGGAAAGGGATTCCGCCACGATCGTATTCAATACGTAGTTCGGCCCGGCGATAGAGAACGAGGACCCGAGCATGCGAAACTCGAACTTATTGCCGGTGAACGCAAACGGCGAGGTACGGTTGCGGTCTGTACTGTCCTTGGGGATGTGGGGCAGTACACGCACGCCCATGCCCATTTCGCCCTTCTTGGGCGCAAGGTAATCGGCGTCCTTTTCTATGGCTTCCACCACGCCCATCAGCTCTTCACCCAGGAATATGGAAACGATGGCCGGAGGCGCTTCGTTTGCACCCAGGCGGTGGTCGTTGCCAGCGCTTGCGACCGTCACGCGCAGCAGATCTTGATAATCGTCCACAGCCTTGATGACGGCGGCGAGGAACAGCATGAACTGCTTATTGTCCATGGGGGATTTTCCGGGGTCAAGAAGGTTCATGCCGGTATCCGTGGCCAAGGACCAGTTGTTGTGCTTGCCGCTGCCGTTGACACCTGCAAACGGCTTTTCATGCAGCAGGCAGACAAGACCATGGCGCTTTGCCACCTTCTGCATCAGGTCCATCGTGATCTGATTGTGGTCGGTCGCAATATTGGTATCCGTGAATATGGGCGCAAGCTCATGCTGGGCGGGCGCAACCTCATTGTGCTCCGTCTTTGCAAGCACGCCAAGCTTCCATAATTCCTCATCAAGTTCTTTCATGTAGGCCGCAATACGGGGCTTGATGGCGCCAAAATAATGATCTTCTAGCTCCTGGCCCTTGGGCGGGCGGGAGCCGAACAGCGTACGGCCAGTGAACCGGATGTCGGGGCGTAGCTTGTAGAGTTCTTCATCGATGAGGAAGTATTCCTGTTCCGAGCCGACGGTGGAAACAACGCGGGTAACGTCGTTATGACCGAAGAGCTTCAATACGCGCATCGCCTGGGTATTGATGGCCTCCATGGAGCGAAGCAGCGGTGTTTTCTTATCCAGCGCTTCGCCGCCGTAGGAGCAGAACGCGGTGGGGATGTAGAGTGTATTGTCCTTGATAAATGCGGGGCTGGTTGGGTCCCATGCGGTGTAGCCGCGCGCTTCGAATGTGGCTCGTAAGCCGCCCGACGGGAAACTGGAGGCGTCCGGCTCGCCCTTGATGAGCTCTTTTCCGGAGAACTCCAGAAAAATGCTGCCGTCCGAGCAGGGGGAGAGAAAACCGTCGTGCTTTTCTGCGGTGATACCAGTCATCGGCTGAAACCAGTGGGTGAAGTGGGTGGCACCCTTTTCAACGGCCCAATCCTTCATTGCGCTGGCCACGACATCAGCAACGCTGGGCTCCAGATCCAACCCAAGGCGGATGGTCTGCTGGAGCTTGCGGTAGGTTTCCTTGGGAAGCCGTGCCTTCATGACCGAACGGTTGAATACCATGCTGCCGAACAGTTCCTTTACCTCGCTCATATTTATTCCTCCCATTCATTCCCTTAAAATAATATGAGGGCGCCGTGCTATACATAGCACAGCGCCCTTGCTGCCCTAAAGATATGACTACTTTACATGGTATGTGCATGCTTTGTCAATGGGTTTTTGATCTTTTTCGGCCGCAACTTTTTATGCTATAATAGCCGCTTACGGCTATTGATAGGCTTATTCTTATGTGCGTACGATTTTCGTCTGCGGCCTAAACGCACATGCGCTTTTATACCATATCGCTTCGCTTCTATGGTATAATACGCGTATTGTCTGAAAGGAATGCGTATTTGTGCAGGCTACGAAAAAACAGGTGCTGATGGCGGAACTTGCCCTTCTTGTTGCGGGGCTCATTTGGGGCAGCGGCTTCGTCGTCATGAAAAATTCTTTGGATCTTTTACCCGTCAACTGGCTTCTCTCTCTCCGCTTTGCCATTGCCGCTGTGATTTTGTGCGCGATACTTTGGAAGCGCATATTGCGTATGAACAGGCAAACGCTCATTGCGGGCGCCGTGTGCGGCGTGCTTCTTTATGCGGGCTACTATGTGCAGACGCTGGGCCTTGGTTTTACAACGGTAGGCAACAACGCCTTTATCACGTCCATCTATGTGGTGCTGGTGCCGCTGTTCTATTGGTTCATCAGCAGGAGAAAGCCGGGAACGCACGCCATACTGGCTGCCGTAGTATGTCTTGCAGGCGTAGGTGTCATTGCGCTTGAGCAGGGCTTAAGCATTAACATCGGGGATTTGCTCACGCTTTTCTGCGGTATTTTATACGCCGTACACATTGTTGCGGTTTCGCGCTTTACTGAAAAAGGCATGGATGTGTTTTTACTCACAGCGCTGCAATTTTTGTTTGCCGCCGTCAGCGGGGCCATTGCGGGCGCATTTATGGAGCCGTTCCCCCCACCTGAAACCCTATTACAGCCTGAAACCATTTCCTCGCTGTTGTACCTGGGGCTGGGATGCACGCTGCTTGCGCTGCTGCTGGAGAACGTTGGCCTGAAATATGCGCCGGTCTCCCACGCTTCCTTATTGATGAGCACGGAAGCGCCATTCGGGTTTCTGTTTGGCATCATATTCTTGCAGGAGCCTTTCACGCTGCGCTTTCTGCTCGGAGCGACGCTTATCGCAGGCTCCATTTTGCTTTCCGAGCTGGGGCATAAGCTGGGGCGCAAAAAGCAGGCGCCCGAGGAAGAGGCTTGCCCCATATCCGCGAATGTTTTACCGGCAGAGCAGGAATAACAAGTACAAAACGGGCAGACGATCGTCTGCCCGTTTACTGTTTTAGTTCTTTATTTTGCCTTGCTGATCACTTCTTTGAGCGCGCTCTTCGCAGCTTCGGATGTCACGGTAGCGCCGGAGACCACATCCAGCTTTTCTGGGTCAAACTCTGAAATCGGCTTGCCTTTCATATCGGCGAGCGTTTTGTTGTAGGTTTCCAAAGCCGCTTTTCCTACGCCCTCCGTCTCGCTCGGCCCATTGAGAGTCAACGCCTCGATCTTGCTGTCCTTCATCATCAGCGTCGCGGTTACATCGCCGCCATATCCCTTGGCCGAAGCCGTAATTCCTGCACCGGGAGATGTGCCGGGAGATGTACCGGGAGATGTACCCGGCGAAGTCCCGGGGCTTTGTGCTGCGCCGCCGGGCGAAGTTCCCGGCGAAACGGCGGGAGACATTCCAGGCGATGCGGCTGGCGGCACCGTTCCCGTCCCCGGGGAAGGAGCCATAGTGCCCGCGGGGCTGGGTTTGACGTTCGGCGTGGTGGTGCATGCGAATGCGAAACTAAGCACGAGCGCCGCAATTAAAAACAAAGCGATCTTTTTCAATTCCAATCAATCCTCCTGTACATTTGCTGTTAATATGCGCACAAAGGACAAGGCTATACCATTTGCCGTGGCTGGACGTAAAACGTGCTTATGTTCCGATATCGGATGCATAAAAAGAATAAGGCTCCGGAAAATTCCGGAGCCTTCCTGCATCCAAATACGCTCTTACGCCATAGGCGTAACGTCGAACATCCATTTTTCGCAGTCTTCCATATTGCGCGAAAGCTCGCGGATATAATTGCTCAGGCTGCTGACCTTGGTAACGGAGGTCATACCCAAGAACTCACGGTTCACGTCCATCAGCTGGCGGAAGTAGCCAAACAGCGTGGTAAACCGCTCGCGCTGGGCAGCAAGCTCCTGCTTCTGATCATTGAGCTGCGCCTTCAACTCCTGGTTCTCTTCCATAAGCAGCGCGATATCTTCGCCGCCGCTCATCGCCTGCAGGCGCTGCTGCGCCGCGACTCCCTTTGCAGCGGATACGGCCAAAGCGCCTAAAGACTCAAAGAATGCGGAAACGTCCAGGCCTTCCACGCGGTCGAGTTGGTTCACAACGCCTCCCACCACATCCAAAAGGCTGCCGCTTTGCTTGCGCGGCCTTCCGGCGCGCCGTACGGGCGCGGCCTTTTCAAACGGGTCGAAAGCGGATTGCCCCTGTTCCCTGAGTTCCTTCGCCACACGCCGGACAAGAGCCGGGTTGCTTTTCAGGAGGGAACGGTACTTGTTCTGGTAGCGGAGCATAGCGCGGTTATCACCATTGCCCATCTGCAACGTACAGGCCCGCACGGAAACCCCGCGCGCCTGCGCGCTTAACACGGTAGTGAGCAGGTGGTGAATCTCTTCATCCGTAAACGGAACGAAGGCTGGGTTGTGTTGGAGCTGCGCGTTGCTCCCGTTTTCCTGCTTGACGCGCGCATAGTAATAATTGCGTATGCTGTTCGGCCTTCGGCCCGTACGTTCCGCAACATCGTCAAACACCGCTTTGAGCGGCGCTCCTGCCTCGCGGGCGATGCGGACTGCCTCAAACAGCAAGGCGTCCTCCTGGGCGCTCCAACCCAGACGGGCGGAGTGTTGCTGTGTGTATTGACGGTTTTCTACAGTCATGCTTGATCTCTCCCCTGTCATACTTTGGATGCAGTGAGTATTGCCATACCAACCAGGTTTATACCTGCATGCGTGCATAAATTTTTACAAATGTGTTTCATGTTGACAAAACTGCAGCTATGACAGCTATTTCTTAGCTATTTCTATGCACGTTGACGCGGGGAAATGAAAACCCGCCCATAAAAAGGTTCACGGGCATTTTTTATATCTTGGGCCGAACGTGTATGCCTGTACATATCCGGCTGTATGAGTTTCAGAGGCGGGCAGGAATTTCTTTTCCATGCATCCCATACAGGCCGCTGTCATAAAAAAAGGACGCCCTATAAAGAGCATCCAGAATGTAAAAAACTTGCTGAGAGTTTCAGACGCACACATGAATTCATTGCGATACATTTGTCGGGCGCTGTGCCATTGCCCTGCGCAAGGATATATTACCCCCACGCGGCCGCCGGACGCAGCGCCCATACTAGAATTCTGTCATTCAATTCATACAGCGCGGAAAACGCTGGAGATTGTGTTACCTGTACAGCGGCCCGAACGCGCTGCAAGCGCGGTAATCGGCAGCTTCAAGGTCATCCGTACCAAACGCTGCCCAGGCTGCGGGACGGAAGACGTTTTCCTTCTCCACATTATGCATGGAGACAGGGATGCGCAGCATGGAGGCAAATGTAATAAGATCCGCACCCACATGGCCATAGCAGAACGCGCCGTGATTTGCGCCCCAGTTGGCCATCACGCTGTACACATCCGTGAACGCGCCTTTGCCGGTTAAGCGCGGCGCAAACCAGGTGGTGGGCCAGGTGGGGTCGGTGCGGCCATCCAGCTTCGCGTGGACTTCGGGATCGAGCTCGCAGCTGTAGCCTTCGGCGAGCTGCAGCACGGGGCCGAGGCCTTTGACGTAATTGAGGCGCGCCATGGTGACGGGCATGCCGCCGCGCGTACCGCCGATAAAGTTGGAAGAGAATCCGCCCCCGCGGAAGTAGCCTTTGTTGGCCGGGCACCACCGGGTTGCATTCAGGCAAGCGTCTGCGTCTTCCTGGGTCATCTCATAGGAAGGCTTGATGGTGTTCTTGCCATTTGCATCCTTTGCTGCACCCGTCCCGTCCAAAGAAGCCGCGCCGGAGTTGATGAGGTGGATAATGCCGTTCTTAGCGTCGCCGGTTAATTCCTTGCCGGTCACGCGCTTGACGGCAGCCGGGCTCCAATAGGTGCGCACATCCGCGAAGATACCGGGCGTGTTGGTCAACAGGTGCTCAAAGAGCATGGTCATGCCGTTGAGCGTGTCGTTTTCGGTGGCGACGATATAGGAAGGACGGATGCCGTTCCAATCAAACTGGCTGTTGAGCATGGCCTCCAGGAAATCAAAATTCGGCTTGTAATCCGTCCACTGGCGCTGGCCCTGCACGCCGGCTGCTATCGCGTTGTGGCCGCAGCTTTCCTCGACAAAACCCATTTCGGCCAGGCGGGGGTTGCCCACCATCAGATCGCGCACGATGAGCATGCACTTCACGCAGAATTCCCACTGCGCGTCTTTTTCCTCACGGGTAAACTGCTTTTCAGCAGGGTTGGGGTCGAAGCCTTCCTTGCAGTGCTCCTTGGTCCACTTGAGCGCGCGCTCAAATTCCTCATGATCATAAATGCCCAGATCAACGCGGCGCAAGAGTTCGGTTTCGTCCACCGATTCGGAACGCATGCCGAAGTACTCCTGGAACATATCCTGGTTGAGGATGGAACCCGCGATGCCCATGCACATGGAGCCGACCTGCAAATAGCTCTTGGAGCGGAGCGACGCCGCAGCAACGCCAGCGCGGGCAAAGCGAAGGATCTTCTCCGAAACGTCCGCAGGGATGCTGTTGTCCGAAAGGTCCTGTACGTCATGGCCGTAGATGCCAAATGCGGGCAGTCCCTTCTGGGCATGGGCGGCAAGGACCGCCGCAAGATACACGGCACCCGGGCGCTCCGTACCGTTAAAGCCCCATACGCCCTTTATGGTCTTGGGGTCCATATCCATGGTCTCCGTGCCGTAGCACCAGCAGGGGGTGACGGTGAGGGTCACGCCCACGCCTTCGCGTTCGAATTTTTCCTGACACTTGGCGGCTTCATATACACCGCCGATGGTGGTATCCGCAATGATGACCTCCACGGGCCTACCATCCGGATATTTCACATTTTCAGAAATCAGCTTGGCGGCGGATTTTGCCATCCCCATCGTTTTTTCTTCCAGGGCCTCGCGCACGCCGTTGCGGCGGCCGTCGATGGTAGGACGTATACCGATTTTTACCATAGTTAGCTCCTTTCGTGGTGTCTCTATATTCTCCCGCATGCATTCCGTACGTATCCGCATGCTGCAGGGGTTATCCTTCACAATAATAGCATGAATACGCTACAACGCCATGAGAATTTTGTTAAGATGCCCCCCGCCAAGGGACGGGGGGCATTTTGTTATAGGCTATTTGCTTTTCCGATTAATCGTAGAGCAAGGGAGCGATCTTGGCGTCTGCCATGTTGGCGGCGGTGTAGTACTGGAACCCGGTGTCAACGATTTCATCAACAGCTTCGCCGTTCATGGCCTTGACCGCGAGTTCAACCGCGAGGAAGCCGATCATGTACGGATCCTGGGTGATGGAGCCATTGAACCAGCCGTTCTTGACAGCGTTCTTCTGGCTTGCGCCTGCGTCGAAGCCGATAACGGCGATGTCCTTATACTTGCCGTTCGTGCGGTCGAGGTCCTGGCCGTCCGTGGTGGCGGCGAGCAGGCCGGAAACCGTGCCTTCGTTGGAGCAGAAGATACCGGCGAGACCGGCTTTGGCCAGGAGGCCCTGCGCGGTGGTCTGCGCATCGGTGGTGTTGGTGGAAGCGGGAACGAGGATGTTCAGCTCCACGGAGACTTTGCCGGAGGTGGAAGCCTTGGCATACTTGTCGTGGCCGGTGATGGCTACTTCGCCAGCCTTTACGCCTTCGGCCAGCTCAGACATCTTGTTGAGGAAGCCGACGGTACGGCCCACAACGGAGGCGGAGGTGGCATCCTGGCTTAATACGCCAATGATAACCGGGCTTTCGGGAGTAGCGGCAGCGATCTTTTCCTGAACGATCTTGAACATTTCTTCGGCAGCACCGGCGCCAGCGTTTTCATTGTTGGTGGATGCGGTGGAAGCGATGGTGCCTTCGGGCGCATTGGGAACGCCGGAGTCGAAGCCGACAACGGGGATACCCTTGGCCTTGGTGTCATTGAGCTGTGTGGTCACGGACTCGGTGTCGAGCGCAGCAAGGCACAGAGCGGCGGGGTTCTTGGCCAATACGGCGTTGAGCTGGTCGATCTGGGTGCTGATTTCAGACTCAGACGGAGGACCATCGAACGTGATGTCAACGTTGTACTTGGCGGCAGCTTCATCCGCGCCCATCTTTACGGTCTGCCAGAACTGGTGCTGGAAGCCCTTGGAGATGATGGCAATGTAGGGTTTGCCAGCGGGCTGTTCCGCAGGCGCTTCGGTCGCAGCGGCGGGTGCTTCGGTTGCTGCGGGCGCCGGAGTAGCCGGGTTGGCCGTGCAGCCAAACGCCGCAATGGTCATCAGCGCCGCAAGCAGTATCGCTAGGGTCTTCTTCATTGGATTCTTTCCTCCTGTTTATGGTTTCTTCCCGGCAAATTACCGGAAACTGAAACTCTTATTAAGCCACCGGCAAATGATAGGATTTGTCGGCAGATTTTTATTATAAATGATGTTTTGGATCAGCCGATCCTGACCTTGTTGGCGGCGGCCATACGGTAATTGTCGATGAGTACCGCGCCGACGACCACGAAACCGGTAAAGAACGTCTGCCAGTGGCCTTGCAGGCCCATGGACATCAGTCCCTGCTTCAGAACGCTCATAACAAACACGCCGATGATGGTGCCGGTAAGGCTGCCTACGCCGCCCGCCATTGAGGTGCCGCCGATAACGACGCCCGCGATGGCCAACAGTTCAAGACCGTTGCCGGTGCTGGGGATGATGGTGGTGTAGGCCGCGGCGTAGAAGATACCGGCCAAACCCGAGAAGAAGCCGCACAGCGTGTACACGCCTGTGACCCAGCGCTGGGTCTTGATGCCCGAAAGGCGGACCGCTTCGTGATTGGAGCCGATGGCGTACGTATAGCGGCCAAAGCGCGTTTTATTGAGCAACAGGTACGCAAGGATAAACGCAATAATCAGCCAGACAATGCCAACAGGGAAGCCGGTGGAGGTTTTATAAAACACGTATTTGAACCAGCCGTCCGGCGTGCCCACGGTGGGGTAGCGCATGGTCATGACCTTGGTGACGATCGCGCCAAAGCCCATGCCCATCATTTGGGTGCCCAGCGTTGCAATAAAGGGCGGGAGCTTGAGGTAGGCGACAAACACACCGTTCATGATGCCGATGATGGTGGCCACAGCCACGGCGAGAATAAGCGCCGCAATGATGGGCCACTTCCAGATGTTGTACGCTGCGCCGCCCAAGAGCGCGCCGCACATCATGGTGGTACCCAGAGAGAGGTCGATACCGCCGGTGATGATGACAAACGTGACGCCGATGGCCATAAAGCCGATGTAGTAGGAGGCGTCCAAAATGTTAATCAGGTAATCAACGGAAAAGAAGTTCGTTCCGAATATGGAGAAGAACACGTACAGCAAAATGAGTACGCCTGGCGCAAGAAGCTTTTGCATGTTCAGTTTGGATTGTTTTACGTTTTCCATGTTTCCACCTCAATTGTTTGCTGTCGCATAGTGCATGATGTTTTCCTGGGATGCCTCGCTGATGTCCACGGTGCCGGTGACAGCGCCTTCGTTCATGACGATGATACGGTCGCTCATGCGCAGAAGCTCGGGCATTTCCGAAGAGATCATGATGATGGACTTGTGTTCCTCGGCCAGCTGGCGCATCAGTTTATAAATCTCGCTCTTTGCGCCGACATCTATGCCGCGGGTCGGTTCATCGAATATGAGAATATCGCAGTTACGGATGAGCCACTTGGCAATAACGATCTTTTGCTGGTTGCCGCCCGAGAGGTTCTTCGCGAGCTGTGCGGTAGCCGGGGTCTTGATATTGATCTTGCCGATGTACTCCCGTGTGACCTTTTCAATTTTGCTGTCTTTGGTGAACGGACCCCATGAATAATTCTCCAGGCTGGGGAGTACACAGTTTTCCCGCACGGAAAGCCCGGTTGCGAGGCCGAACGCCTTGCGGTCCTCGGACAGGTAGCCAATGCCTAAGCGAACCGCGTCGTAGGGGGATTTGATGGTCACCTGTTTGCCGTTTAAATAAATTTCGCCGGACACAAGTTCGTCCGCGCCGAATAACGCGCGCATGGTTTCCGTTCTGCCCGCGCCCATCAGCCCTGCAAAACCGAGGATCTCGCCCCGCCGGAGCGTGAAGGAGACGTCTTTGACGTTCTTTGCGACAAGGTTGCGCGCTTCAAGCACCACGGGCGCACCTTCGGGCACGTCGCTCTTGGTCTTGGGTTCTTCATATATGGTGCGGCCCACCATCATGGAAATGATCTGCTGTTTGGTGACGTCGGGGGTGTTGACGGTACCCACATACTGGCCGTCCCGCATGACGGTGATGCGGTCTGTTATAATGGGAAGCTCGTCAAGCCGGTGAGAGATGTAGATGATGCCGTGGCCCTTGGCGCGAAGATCCCGGATAAATTTGAAAAGCTCCTGAATCTCGTTTTCCGTGAGCGCGGCGGTGGGTTCGTCCATGACCAATAGCTCGCTTTCAAAAGAAAGCGCCTTTGCAATCTCCACCATCTGCTGTTTGGCAACGGTGAGGGATTCGATGGTCGCAGTGGGGCTGATATCGATATGCAGCGAGTCTAAAAGCTTTTTCGCTTCCTTGTTCGCCTTGGCGTCGTCCAGGAACATGCCCTTTTTGAACTCACGGCCGATGAATATATTTTCTGCCACCGTAAGATGGGGCATGAGGTTCAATTCCTGATGGATGATGCCAATTTTCAATTCCTTTGCGCGCTCGGGAGAGGAAATGTCCACTTCTTCCCCGCGTACGCGCACGGTGCCGCCATCCTTCTTGTAGATGCCAGCAACGATCTTCATAAGCGTGGATTTCCCCGCGCCGTTTTCACCAATGAGTGCATGCACCTCACCCGCGTTGACGGTAAGCGCCGCATTGTCCAACGCATGGACGCCGGGGAAATATTTTTGTATATTTTCCATTTGGAGCAATACTTCTGCCATGGTGCCACCTCTTAGCCATGAATTTAGCCCGACCGTACCGGTCTCTTTTGAACGCCCCGCTCCTTTGCCGGTACGCCTGCCCACTTATGTGAACTTTCTTCAAAAGTCGAAATGTAGAATTGTATTATCCGCTCTTATATTCGTTAGCCTGTCTTTTTGATCCTTGCTGCTTTGTGGTTGCTGCTTCATCTTCGTGACATTCGTCACGTAACGTTTCGCTTGGATTATAACATATGCAAAATTGCATTGTCAACATGGAAATGCATTCGTTTAATATCGACATCGTCCTGAAGCGTATCCTTGGAAATCCCCAGTGTTTTCGCTGCTTTTCACCATGCTTCGCGGAGCTGCCAAAGCGGTTGACGAACCTTGTCTTTTCCTAAATGCATAGGGGTTAACGCCGCTTGACAGTGGGTTACAGAACATATTACAATAAGTAAAAGGTTTCGCGCAGTTTTTGCTTCTAATAGCGGGAGGAATCCAGTGTCCAATATCAAGGATGTTGCCAGGCTGACTGGCCTTTCCATATCCACCATTTCAAAATACATCAATGGCGGGAATGTTCTTGAAGAAAACAAGGCACTCATTGAGCATGCCATTCTTGCGCTGGATTTTAAAGTCAACCAGGCGGCGCGGAGTCTGAAAACAAGCAAAACCATGACGGTGGGGGCGCTTTTGCCCTCCCTTTCCGTATCGTTTTTCTCCAACCTGTTCTCTTTGATTGAGGATCGGCTGCAAAAAGAAGGATATTCCCTGATCGTTTGCAGCTACAACAACGACCCGGAGCAGGAACTCAACAAAATTAAGTTTCTGGTCAGTAAGCAGGTGGACGGCATCCTGTTCGTTCCCGAACGCGTGAATGTGGAAAACGTAAACGCCATCAAGGAAATCTATACCCACAAGGTTCCGCTCGTGCTGCTGGACCGCTGGATTTCCGGCCTGGAATATGACCGTATATTGGTAGACAATTCCGGCATTTCGTATGCGGCGGTGGAGCATCTTTTGACGAACCGCCACCGTAGGGTAGGGATCATGATGGGACCGAACGACATTTCCACAGGCTACGAGCGCACACTGGGTTATCAGCGCGTGCTTGCGGATTATTCCATCCCGCTTGATCCTTCTCTGATGCTGCTGGGCGATTACAGCTATGAATCGGGTTACCGCCTGTTCTGCGAGTTTATGGATATGAGGGAACCCCCCACCGCAATATTCGTCACCAATTATGATATGACGCTGGGCGCAGTAACCGCAGCCTACGAGCGCAAGTTGAAAATACCCGAGGACATCTCGTTTATCGGTTTTGACGAAATCCGGTTAACCAAAATGTTTAACCCGCCCCTTTCTATCGTCGTTCAGCCGATGGAGCTGATCGCAGAGCAGACCACGGCAACATTGGTGCAGCGCATGCGGGAGGATTACGCATCCTTCCCGCTGATGATGCGTCTCAAAGCGGAGTTGATGCTGCACGATTCCGTTGCAACGCTCTAAATAACCGCTGCTTTTATGGTTAATTTCACCAAATTACCGCGAAACGTTTCGCGGTATGGATGCGCGCAAACTTGGTAATTACTACCTGTATATTGTTAATCAACGCTGCCTAGGAGGAAACGAACATGTTATTGGGCGTACCCAAGGTTCTCTCGCCAGAACTTCTGGCCACACTGTGCGAAATGGGACACAGCGACGTCATCGTATTGGGTGATGGAAACTTTCCAGGAAAACGATTTGCGCATGAAGGCAACTGCAAATTCGTACGCGCCGACGGCATCGGTATTCCCGAGCTTTTAGAGGCGATTTTGCAGATGATGCCCTGCGATAGCTACGTGCCCACGCCCGTCATGCTGATGGAAACCGCCGCGTGCGACAAGAACCTGGAAGTTCCCATCTGGGAAACGTATAAGGAGATAGTGGCCAAATATGAGCCGCGCGGGATGAGTGCCATCGGCTTTTACGAGCGCTTCCGCTTCTATGAGGAGGCCAAGAGGTCGTACTGCATCGTCCAAACCGGCGAGAGCGCGATCTATGCAAACGTCCTGATTCAAAAAGGCGTAATCAAGTAAAAAGACTGATAGCTAGGGGCCTGCGGTTGCGCAGGCCCTTCTTGTGTCTAAAAGATATATTAACATGAGGTATCGCCACCTGTGGTGGCGACGATAGACTTTTTTATTTTATAGCGGGAGGGCTCCGCCCCCCGCGCCCCCTGAATACGGGAGCTCTTAAGGATGGGGGTTGCGATCGGCTGTGTGACCAAAGGCTGTACCGCAATCCTTGTAAGATCTCCGAATGTATCATTCAGGCGCATGTAGTTTCCCCTAAGTAAAAAAAACAATCGTCGGAGCGGATACCTAAACTCCTTAATCCATGATACTTTAAAATATGTTTTACGCACGAATGCGAGGTGCTGATTCCCCCACACTCCCAACTCAATCCGTCAATGCGCCGTCTACAATATGCACCACGCGGCGCGCATGGGCGGCCACCTGAAGATCATGCGTAATCATGACGATGGTGTGGCCCATATCGTTGAGCCTTTGAAACAGCTTCAATACCTCCCTCCCAGTCCTGGTATCCAGAGCCCCGGTCGGTTCATCAGCTAAGAGCAGTTTGGGTTCACCCACCAGCGCACGGGCAATGGCCACGCGCTGCTGCTGACCACCCGAAAGCTCGTTGGGCTTGTGCAGGATGCGTTCGGTCATCTCTAATAGCTCCAGTTTTTCAAGTGCCGTCCGCATGGCCTCTTTGTGCGGCACGCCGCGCACCAAAAGCGGCATCATGACGTTCTGAAGCACCGTATACTTCCCAATAAGATGATATTTTTGGAATATAAAGCCGACCATCCGGTTGCGGATGATGGCCATCTCTTCGTCCTCCATCTCATGAATGGGAAGGCCCATCAGGTAATACTCGCCCTCCTGAAACGTGTCCATGCAGCCGATGAGGTTCATCAGCGTGGACTTCCCGCTGCCCGATGGGCCCAATACGCCCAGGTACTCCCCCCGGCCCACAGTGAGGGAAACGTCCTTGAGCGCCTCCACAACGCTATCCCCCACAAAGAAGCGTTTATGGATGGACCTGATGTCTATGACATTTACCGCCTGTTCCATCCCTGCCTCCTAGCCGGCGAGTATGCGCACGGCGGTAATGGCCCCTTCCCCGTTTAGGGATAGGGCAAGCACCATGCCTTCGCTGACGTTGGAGAAATCCCCGGAGCCGATCGCCATGCCGACGGGCAGCAGGTACGTCGCCGTCTCGCCGGTATAATCCAGCGATACGCTACGCCCCATCCCGCCGGAGTTGCCGGACGCCTGTATGGATTGAACGTTCTCGCCGGAAGGCATCTGACTGCTAGGACGCTGGCCGGAATTAAAAGAGGGCCTCTCTCCGCTTGCCCCATCCGGACGCTCGCCCGTGCCAAAGGTAACGGCCCCGCCGGAAGCATCCCGCTGCGGTGCCTCGCCGATCTGTACCTTCTGCCCTTCCTGCGCTCCGCCGGTCTGCGCGTTCTCCCCTTCCGGCGCTTCCAAGCTCGAGGCCGTGCTCTTAAGCGGCTCGCCCAGGGTGAGCACAACCTCGTTGCCCACGATACTTTCCACTTTTCCATATACGGTGGCGCCGCCGTTTTCCGTAGCCGGTTGCACGGCGCCTTCCTTGATGATTCCTTCTTGTTCCGCCTTTGGGGCGGAGCACCCCCACATAAATAGCGGGAGTAGCAGGCACAGCAGCATGATGATCCGTTTCATAGCGTTCTCCTTTTTATCAGTTAAAGCCAATGATTGCTCTTCTCATTCCAAATTCATGGCCTCGATCGGCACCAACCTTGACGCTTTCCACGCGGGATAGAATCCGAACACCGTGCCCGTGATGACCGCAAACACAAGCGCCAATAAGTATCCCCACACGCTTGCTTCCACGCGCATGCCCAAGAGCTCCACCAGCGGCAGCAGCCCGAAGCTGACGCCCACGCCGATTAACCCGCCTATGACGGATATGATGCAGGCTTCCAGCAGGAACTCCAGAAGTATGGTCTTTTTGGAACAGCCGATGGCCTTTAATAGCCCGATTTCGGAGGTGCGTTCCTTGACGGAAACAAACATGACGTTCATAATGCCGATGCCGCCCACGATGAACACGATGGAGGCGACGCCGAGCAGCAGCAGCGCCAACGTATTGGCGGAACTACTTGCCGCCTCCATGGCGCTCCCGGCGTCGGTGACGTCAAAGAAGCCGTCGGGGTGGTTTTCGGTCAGCAGCGCTTCGATATCCGTCATAATATCGGGCACATCCGCCACGCTTTCGGCAACAGCGGCAATCTTGGGCTCTGCGGAGGCGCCAAATATCTGCTTCTGCGCTGTGGTATAGGGGAGGTAGACTGCCGTATCCGGGCTGATGCCGGAGGAGACGTCGCCCATGCTGTTTAGCACACCCACGATTTCATAATTTTTGCCGTCTATCGTCAGATAGTCCCCGTACGCATAGAAGGCGTAGGTGAAGATCTCCTCGGCCAGGCTATACCCGATGACACAGACGTAATCCTCGTAGTTGGTATCCGCTTCCTCAATAAACCGCCCGTAGAGCACGGAAAGATTGCTGACATTCTGATAATCCCCATACACGCCCACCACAGTGGAGGTCTTTTCTTCCTCCAGCGTCCCGCCGTAGATGGCAGTCTCCCCGCTTTCTAGGATTGTGACCTCCCGGAGGCCGGAAACAAGGGAGCGGATATCCGCTACATCGTCTGTATCCAGCCGCACGGCAGTCTGCCGGTTGTTCCTGCCGCCAGGCATTCCGCCGCCGAACATGGGACCTGAACCTTCGGAAATGCTGACAAAGAACTGGCCGCCACCGCTCTGGGTAACCTGCTTGCGGATCTCGTTGAAATCCACATTCGGCATGGGGCCGGCCATTGAGCCCGGTCCCCCCTGCATCATGGCGTCCATATCCACGCCGTCGCCTACGCTTACGTCGATCGCGCCCGCGTTGAGGTTTTTGAACTGGTCGGCTACTTCTGCCTGCCCGCCTCGGCCGATGGCGATGACGATGACGATGGTTGCGGCACCCACAATGATACCCAGAGACGTCATCATCATTTTGAACTTGTTCTCGATAATGTTGACCCATACCAGCCGCAGGACTTCTGAAATCTGCATCATTCGCGCCCCACCGCACTTTCTGCGAGCACCGTATCTCCTTCCTGCAGGCCTTCTGTAATTTCCACGTAGCGCCCGTCGGAGAAGCCGGTTTTCACTTCGGCCGTTATTGGCTCGCCGTCTACGAGCTTCTGCACGGTGGCCACGCCGCTTACGTTGGTAACCGCCGCTACGTTGACATATAAGACGTCAAGCGCTGCACGCTGCACCAATGTCACATCCGCGCTCATGCCCTCGTACATCAACTGTGTATTTTCGCCCTTGAGGCGGACGTTGACCGTATAGGTTACAGTCGCAGCGCCTGAGCGGGAGGATTCCACCGTAATGGCATCCACCTCTGCATCAAAATCCCGCCCTTCAAATGCGTTCATGGTGACGTTTGCCTCCTGGCCAATGGATACGTCCAGGATATCCTCTTCAGATATGGTAATGGGCACGAATATGCTGGAGATATCCGTGAGAGTGCAGAGCGTCTGCGTCATGAGCATGCCAAGGTCCTCGTTGTAGGTGACGTCAAACGAATCCCCCTCTTCCACGTTTACGCTTGCCACCATGCCGGTACAAGGGGAGAGCACTAGGCCATCTGACGCGATGCTCTCTTTGAGCTCCTCAATTTCCGCTGCAAGCCGGTCCTGTTTTTCCTGTGCCGCATCCACCGCCTGCTGGAGCTGCATCTTAGCAAGCTCCAGTGTGGTTTTTGCCGTGGATGCCTCGCTTTTTGCAAGCGCGCTATCCTGATTGGCGTTGGTGCTGCCTGTATTGAGCGCGAGGTTGGCTTTTGCAAGCGCAAGCTCGGTCTTTTCCACATTGGCGGAAAGTATCGCAAGCTGCGCTTCCACATCGTCTAAATCCTCGACGTTGTTGCCGTAGAGGTCCGCAAACTCCGCCTTGTATTCATTGTAGTATTCCTGGTAGGAGGCAAGCTCGCTTTTGAGCGCAGGAAGACTGCTGGAGGATGCTACCTGTCCTTCTTCCTCTATTTCTTCTTGTAGCTCCTCAATCTCTTCCTCAATGCTCTCCAGGCGAGCCTTCCTGGAGGAAAAGCTCGCGCTGGCCTGATAATATTCCTCATACGCCTCCTGTGCATCGGTATAGGCCGTCTGCGCATTGGCTACGGCAAGCTGCAGCTCATTAACCGTCAGGTTTTTCTGGGAGGAAGCAAGCTTCCCGCTTTCCATGCTGCTTTCATACTTCTGCTGCGCTCTTAAAAGGCCCGTCTGCTGATCCAGCTTCGCTTTTTCCACTTCCAGCGCCGCCTGCTCCAGTTCCAGCTCATAGGTTGCAAGGCCCGCTTCAATTTCCTCCACGTCGAGCTTCATCAGAGGGTCTCCTTTTTTTAC
>JAEZIE010000280.1 GCA_023416175.1 Bacillota bacterium | reverse complement strand
ATGATGTGATCCAGAAGAAAGTTCCTTGCTTTTTTGTTTTGCAGCATTACTCCGTTACCTCCATGCTCATGGCATATAAGCTTTCAATGTTGATTTTGCTCGGTTTGTTTTGCGGCATTATTCCGCTACCTCCATGCTCATGGCATACAGGCTTTCAATGTTGATTTCGTCCGGATTGACTTCCCCGGTGATGCGACCGCCGCGCATAATCAGTATCCTGTGGCAGACCTCAAGTAGCTCCTCAAGCTCCGAGGAAACGAATATGGTGGAAATGCCCTTTCGCGACTGTTCCCACATGATTTCAAATATCTGCTGCTTTGCGGAAACGTCAACCCCGCGCGAGGGTTCGTCGTACATCATGATCTCGGGCTGGGTATTGAGCCAGTTGCCCACGACGACCTTTTGCTGGTTACCGCCCGAAAGCGAGTTTGCGGAATTTTTTGCGTCCGGCACCTTGATCTGCAAGTCCCGTATCTGCGTAGCGGCGGCATTGAGGCGCTTTTTCCTGTTTTCTACCCAACCGTTCGCTTGCCGTTCCATGCTCGCGTAGCATAGGTTGTCGTTGATGGAATGGATCAGCACCAACCCTTCCGCTTTGCGGTTTTCGGGCGTCAGGCCAAGCCCTGCCCTTTTCATGGAGATGGGGGAAGACCTGCGTGGGGCTTTTTTACCTTTTACAATGATTTCGCCGGAGGTATACGGATCCGCGCCGAATATGCTCTTTAGCAGTTCCGTCCTGCCCGAGCCCAACATGCCCGCAATACCCAGCACCTCTCCTTTTTTGAGCGTAAAGGAAATGTCCTCGAACTTGCCCGTGCGGGTGAGGTGACGTACCTCCAGCACCGTTTCGTCCTGCACCTTTAAATCCTCGGGCCGCTGCTTGATGGAAACGTCGCCGAACATCATATGGAGGATGCCGCGGTCGTCGATTTCGCTGATATTGGCGGAGCCGATCAAAAGCCCGTCTCGTAATACCGTCACGGTATCGGCAATCTTGGGGATTTCATGCAGCTTGTGCGAAATATAAATGATAATAACGTCCTGCTTTTTAAGTTCGCGTATGGCTTCAAACAGGGAGGAGACCTCATGCGCCGCAAGCGCAGAGGTGGGTTCGTCCAGCATTAAAACTTTGGGGTTGTAGCTCATGGCCTTGGTGATTTCCACCACCTGGCATTGCCACATGCTCAGCCGGGATACGCGCTCCTTCGGGTCGATGTCTACCTTCATGCGCTTCAATAGGTCGGCAGCCATGCGGTGGGCGGTGCGCCAGTCTATGATGCCGTTCATCTTGGGCATGCGGCCAAGGAAAATATTTTCCGTTACGGTAAGCCCGGGCACCAGGCTCATTTCCTGATACACAACGGCAAGCCCCTTTGCATATGCTTCGGACGGGCTGTTAAAATGCAGTTTTTTTTCATCCAGAAACATGTCCCCGGAGGTGGGTGCGACCACGCCCGCAAAACACTTGACCAAAGTGGATTTGCCCGAACCGTTCTTTCCCAAAAGAGCGTGTACCTTGCCGCTGTCAAAGCTTACGGAAACGTCGTTGAGCGCCACGCACCCGGGGTATTCTTTCACGAGGTTCTTCGTTCTGAGTACGGCCATGTTTGATCCGCCTTCCAAAAGATAAATAACACAAGCATTTCGATAAGATGATGAATAATTCTTCATTTACGCGCTGTTTTCCTGCGTGGGGTTAGAGAATTATTCCAGATATGGAAGATGGCGCTATTGTGCCACTACAAAAATCCGGCCGGTATGAAAATCATACCGGCCAGATTTGATTAAGAACAGCTTACAGGCCGTTGTCGGCGCGCCATTTGTTGACGCCTTCGATATCACTCTTCGTAAGAACGGTGCCGGGTACGAACTGTACTTTGCCCTTGGTGTCGGAGATGTCTTCACCCTTGATAGCTTTGATGAGCGCGGTCATCGCGTTGAAGCCCTGGCCGTAGGGGTCCTGGGTTACAACGGCATACAGGGGGCTTGCGGAATCGAGTATCATGCTGGAGATCTGGTCGGAGCCGTCATGGCCGAATACCAGAACCTTATCCGCGAGGCCCGCGTTGACAACAGCCATGGTGGAACCGATGGTGCCGCCGTCATTCACGGTGATGATGACGTTGAGGTCCGGGTTGGCGGTGAGAATGCCGCTGGCGGTTTCAAGGGCAGTATCCTGCATCCAGGCGTCCTGATCGGCAACGATCTCATACTTCACGCCGCCCTCATCGAGGCCAGCGAGGTAGCCTTTAACGCGCGCGGTGGACTGGTCAACCAGCAGGGACTTGAACTGCACGATCGCGATCTTGACGGTGGCGTCGGCAAACTTTGCCTTGATCGCTTTCGCGGCTTCCGTGCCAACGAGCTTGCAGTTGGTGAAATCGTCAGAGCAATAGCCGCCGGCGATAAAGTCTGCGCCTTCAAGGTTAAGGTTGGTGATGGCGATCTGCACGCCCTGGGCGTTGGCGTCACGCAGCGCTGCGATGGAAGCGTCGGAGCTCAGGGGCGCGATGGCGATACCCTTGACGCCCTGGCCGACATAGGTGCCGATGAGCTCAACTTCCTTGGCCTGGTCGTTGCTGGTGTTGGCGGTGAGGCACTCTACGCCTGCTGCCGCTGCGGCATCAACATAGCCCTTCGTGAGCATGTTCATGAACTGGTCATCCTGGAATACAACGCCTGCAACCTTGATGGCTTCTTCGGCGGGGGCGGCAGGGGCGGCAGGGGCTTCGGGAGCGGGTGCAGCCGGGGCTTCGGGAGCCGCGGGGGTTTCTGCTGCCGGCGCGGCGCAGCCGAACGCGGCAATAGACATGCTCAGCACCAACAGCAATGCGATGGATAGCTTGATGTGCTTCATTTTGGTTTCTCCTCCTGATTATTGTTCATTCGCGTTTTTGCGCGAAACTAGATCCACTGCAAAGAAAACAGAGCAACCGTTGTTGCAACTGGACATTTAGTTTTTTTGATTAATATTAGTTGGGGCACCTGAAACAAATAAGATTCTCTGGCATTTCACAGACACGGCGTTCATGGGATGCGGAGCATGGCAATAATTTTCGCCGCTCTTAGTGATTTTTACTTGTTTTTTGCACAAAAATCCGGCAGCATTGGCCTACGATTCCTTGCCTGCATATCGTATCATGTTGTTTTTGAATTTGCAACAATATTTTTAATTCATTTAATATAACATATCATATTAAATGCACATTATACCTGATTTTTTAGTAACGTCTGTCTATGTCGTGCTGTTTTGCCTTGAATTCTTAAAAAAACTATGCTATAAAGAGAATATTGGCTCTCATCGACATAAAAGCCGAAAAGTTTTTATTAATCAAAATAATTATATCAGCTTGTTCTGATCAATTGGGGCGTATAGCGGAATGGAAAGAATCAACAGCCAGACAATGAAAATGAATAATGCCCGGATTGTGCTGGATGCGGTGCGAAAACGCGCCCCGATTTCGCGCGCGGAGCTTGCAAAAGAGCTTGGGCTGACGTCGCCCACCGTAACAAATATTGTGGCTGCCCTTATCAAAAACAATGTCCTGCTGGAGACCGGTGTTGCGAGCGCCAGTAAAGGCCGCCGCCCTATTATGCTCGATACTAACCCGGAGGCGTACTATCTTGCCGGGGTCGTGCTCACGACGGACGGCATCAGTTTTGTTCTGTGCGACTTTAAGGCGCGCCCCGTTATGAATTACGAAATCGAAGTGGACCGGTATGCCCCAAAGGAATCGATATTGGACAGCATCGTGCGCGGGGTCGAGTACCTGCTTAAAAAGAGCGGCATTGAAAAGGAACGGGTGCTGGGTTTGGGCGTTGCGGCCCCCGGTCCGCTTGACTCGCGAAACGGCATACTCATCAATCCGCCCAATTTTCCGGATCTTAAGGATGTGGCCATCTGCTCCATATTGGAAGAGCGCCTCAAAATCCCCTGCTGCTGTGATAGAGAAACCAACGCCGCAGCGCTGGCCGAGGCAAGCTTCGGGACGGCGGCCTCCTTTAAGACAATGTTTTATATGACGCTGTTTAAGCAGGGGATCGGCGGCAGTCTTGTGACCAACGCCAATATCATCCATGGGTTCAAGGATGGCGCGGGGGAGATCGGTCATATGCTCATTGAACCCAACGGCCCCCGCTGCACCTGCGGCCAGTACGGGTGCCTGGAAGCCATGGTCAAGGGGGAAGCGCTCATCACTGAGGCGCGTACGCGCATTAAGCTGATGGACAACTGCAACCTTCCCGTACCTTGTGATGTGGAGGCGCTGCGCCTGGAGGATATCTTCCGGCTAAGCGACCTTGGCATCCCGCTGTTTGTGGATATCATCGATAAAGCAGCACGAACCATCGCCATCGCTTTAGGCAACGTCGTTACGCTCTTTAGTCCTGAATTGATTGTACTGGGCGGCACGCTGCCGGGTTTGAGCGAACAGTTCGTGGACCGCATCCGTACCTATACGCGCGGACGCAAATACCCGCAGCACGCGAAGGACGTGGTGATTGAAGCCTCGTCCTTAGGGTCGCTCGGGTGCGCGATCGGCGCGGCCGTGCTGGCACTTGAGGCGTTTGAAGAAAAGCTCTGTGCCGACCCGCAGGAGTAAGGCCCGACGAGACCATAAAGCAACGCAGAGCCCGCCTGATTCAGGAGGGCTCTATTGTAAAGAACGTTTTTAGGGAGCTTGTCCCTAAGAGGCGAAGGGACAGAACCAGAGCTTACGCGAATATGAAGAGGCGTGTTCTCAGCCACTTGATCAAATGATTCAGGTAATCATCGGATATATGGCCAAATTCGCCCCTTTTTTCATGGTGATTTGGGGATGACATAAAATGGTCCGCGTCCTTGATTTTTATAAATTCGACCTCGGGATTCTTACTTGCAGCAATTCTATAGTTTTCAATGCTGATATCAACAGGTACATAAACATCGTGATCAGCGAATAGAAACAGAATTGGAGTACTCAATTTTGAGAAATACTCCAACGGATCAAAGTCTAGTTGGTAAAACCATTTGGTGTTTTCTATATCAATGGGGAGCCTGCCTTGTAATGGCAAGTATGCTTTATCGTACCAGCTACATTCACAAGAAGCCCTCAATTTCGCTTCAATAACCTCTCGGGGAACAAGTCCTCGAAAATAATGATCGACCTGCTGTTTTAAGTCAAGTGCATAGTTCACTGTTTCAGCGGGAAACCCTGCTTCATTCAGAGATGCGGATGCCGCAAACAGCATCTGTTTTGCAGGTGAGATTCCTGAAGCAGAAACCAATACCACAAAGGATACGGTATCAGAGATCGATGCGGCTAATGAAGCAACCCATGCCCCTTGACTTATGCCATACAGGCCGATATGCCCTTCATCGACATCTTCTCGCTTTCTCAGTATGTTTACTGCGGCGAGCGCGTCTTGTGCCAGATCATGAAAACTTGCGGTATTGAAATCTCCCTCCGAGCGCCCGTTTCCTCTTCGGTCATATATGAACGCTCCAATGCCGTTTTGAGGTAACGCAGATTTTAGATGCTCATAATAGAAATGGCTTTCTTCCCCCATATGAGAACCATGCAGCACAACAACAACGGGATACGGTTCGTTGCATGGCTTATATAACACCCCGGTTAATTTGATAGTATTGTTAGAAAAAACGATGTCTTCGTATGAGCTCATAAAAGCCATCCTTTTATGTATGAACTACCAGCTTTGCATTTTGCATGGTTGTTCA
>JAEZIE010000171.1 GCA_023416175.1 Bacillota bacterium | reverse complement strand
AGACCTGCTTTTGGGTATCAACGTTGGGTACGATTTCGTCAAGAGTATCGCCGACGTTGTCGCCAACGTCCAGCACATGATCTACTTCATCGAGGACGCTGATGGAGTCGATCGTATGCCCGGGCGTATAGAATATCCTGATTCTATCATCGGGAAAATACAGCGCGTCATCAAACACCAGATTTGGAAGGCATAGCTCGACCTCACCGAATACATATTTTCTGTTTTTGCTTAACATGCCTTCCCATTTCTCTGCAATCATCTTCCTGCATAGCGTATGGGAAATGATTGTACCCTCATGAAATACGTGATTTCCCCAAACATGGTCCCAGTGGTAATGCGTGTTGATGACGATGACCGGTTTCGGGTTGCTTCCCAAATACTCCTTGATTGGCGCAATGCTGAAAGACCCCAAGCCTGTATCTATGAGGTAATTGTACTTGTCGCCCATGATAAGGTGGATATTCAAATCCCAATCCGTAACGGGATATTTGAAGAGGACGTGTCTGTTCTTTATTTTTTCGATTTTCATGACTACCTCTCAATCAAATAGGAATGTTATAGATGACGCAAAAAGCACATCTGCTGCGAACGTCCCCTTATCATTCTCAATCCGGCGGGGTAAGGGAAACGTCGGCCATGGAGATCTTATCGATGATGAAAGCGGCGATGGATTTGTCGATCTCGATGTTCGCTTCCAAGTCGACGTCACTTTTCCGGAATGCAACGAGGATGTAGTAATCCTGAAACAAGACATGAACGTCACCGTTGAGGTTCACATAGAAGGCTTTGGCGCCCAGGCCGGTAATATCGACTATTCTGTCGGAATAGGTTTTTCTGAAGTCCTCAAACGCCCATTCAGCGTCATGCCCTTTTTCGAGCTCGGCTGGAGAAATTAAGCCGTTCTGTATCAGATATAGGCCGGCCAACATTGAATCCGTATAATCGACGCCTTCGTTTGGCAATTCATACATATAGGTGCCTGATGTCTCGCCGGTCTCCGACACTCCCGCCGAGTCGAAAGAAGCCGTGACCGCTTGGCCTACAAACCCCGTGGCTTCTGCGGCCGAGAGCAGTTCTTCGACGTTTAAGACCAGGGGGGCATGCGTGGACTCAGGAGGCGCAGATTCTGTTCCTTCCGGAACGATCTCCGGCAGAGGCGAGGCCGTCGGGGTGGACACTATTTTGAGGCCTGGGGCGTCGGAGGCCTTATCGCCGCAGGCTGCCAGCAATGCGACGAGCGTTATGATTAAAACGAATAAGAAAGGCTTTCTCATCTGCTGTTCCTCCAACACGAAATGGATACCAAAATAATATCATGCTAGCACGAATTGTAAAGCATGTTATCGGCAGTGGCCACGGGGATCAACAGACCCAATTTCGGTAGAAATAAACGCTCTATCAGGCCCACAGTGGTAGCCACTGTTCTATACATTTATTGATACAATTCGACTATTGATCGGCCATTTCCCGCTGTGGAATTCATTGCAGAGCGACCCGTCTCGCCCCAAATGAAACAGAGACGGCCCTCAGGAAGGCCGTCTCTTGCGTACAATTTATTCCTGCTCTTACAGCCTGGCCGCTTTTCCGTCGGCTTCCGATACTGCGGCAGCGACCGCTATGCCCACGCGAGGATCGAATGCTTTTGGGACGATATATTCCGGCATCAGTTCCGCATCCGGGATCAGCCCCGCCAGGGCGTAGGCCGCGGCAAGCTTCATCTCATCATTGATGTCCCGTGCACGTACATCGAACGTGCCGCGGAACACACCCGGAAAAGCGAGAACATTGTTGATTGGTTTGGGAAATCGCTTCTGCCTTTCCGCCGGTATTTTGCTCAACAACAATCAGGAGTTGCCTAGCACCTATACAGCCAGAGTACCAAATATCTATCTCTCCATCAGCGTGCCATCGGTTTTAAGAAATAGCTCAACTGGAGCGTCCTGACTCGAAAACGAATTAGGTGATAGTGTGAAAGCATAGCTTCCAGCATTGGAGACCACAAGCATATCCCCAATTTCAGCTTTACGGGCCATCACGTCAACTGTCATTACATCAGCAGCAGTACATAGATGACCGACTATATCCACTCGTTCCATTTCCACGCTATCATTAACGACTTCAAATTGAAACGCATGTTCGGAGGTGAAAAGCGGCTCTGTAGGTAACAACTCAATATTGGAAGCGTATTTTTTCACAAGGCAGGCGATAGAAGGCCTAATAAAACCATTGAGTGAATTCTTTACTATATAGAACGTTTTGCCCCTGGACCTTTTTATGTCTACTATTTGAGTAACATATTTACCGGCCTGCCCAACAACAAAACGCCCCGTCTCCAAGATTAAAGTCGCTTTTAGTTTTTGATTATATTTCATGACTAACTTACTAATATTTTTAGAAAGCGCAACGAAATCTAAAGGAGTATCATTCTTGTCGTCATAAACGATACCAACTCCACTTCCAAAATTAATGAACTCAATGCCCATATTCAATTCTTCTTTTAAGCGCGTTGCAAGAGCAAATACTTTCTCGTAATATCGGCTGAGCATACTATAGTCTAAAATTTGGGATTGAATATGCACGTGGATTCCTTTAATGACCACATGAGTCAGGTCTCCAATTTCCTTCGCTTTCAGAAATACCTGTTCCTCGTCAATGCCAAATTTACTTGGCGCACCACTATCCGATATCATCGTGAAATTTGGATTAATGCGTAATCCTATCTCTACCAATTGCCCTCTTCTCTTTGCTACTTCGTTTATAACAAATAGATCATGAAAACTATCGGCAATAATTATGCTCTTTTGTATTACCCGCTCGATATCATCCTCTGTTTTTCCCGGACACGAATAGTATACTTTATCTTTTGTCAGTCCAAGTTTCGAAGATAATTCCACCTCATTCGCAGAGGCTGCGTCGGTGCCGAGACCTGCTTCTTTGATTGTTTGCATTACATGGATATTAGGATTTGCTTTTACTGAGTATAGCAGCACGAAGCCAGCAAATGCCTCTTTCAACATCCCAATCTGATCAACAATTACTTTTTGGTCATATACGTAACAGGGCGCATATTTCACAATCTGCTTTTCCATTTCAGTATCCAATCTTGTTATTAGGTTATTGAAAGATTATAGGCTATAGCAACGCCCTATTCAAGTTTATCTCTGCCATATGTGAAGTTCATATCCTTTTGGATAACTTAATATTCCAAGGTATGCTATCCCCAGGTTGTATTACCGGAGAGATTTGGCCCCTTACAGTCCGCCTTCGCGCGCGGTAATAATAGAGACCCTTCCCTTTTGGATGAACATTAGCCAGGCCCGCAATAATTCGATAAAAAACGATTTGTTGTATTAGCATGGTAATGTGTTATAATGATAAAGTATTTTGAACAGATATCAACATACAGGAGGATGAATATGAAAAAATTTGCTAGCTCATTGGTTATCGCTTTGCTTGTTTTGGTGCTTAGCGCCTGTGCTTCGAATAACGCAGGGCTGTCTCCCGCGACTGCATCGCCGAGTACGGATTCAGGCCCGAGTGCCGCATCCCCCGTTCCCGGCGAGGTGGACAAGGTGGAAGACGATTTGGCTTACATCAAGGCAAAGGGTGAGCTGATTATTGGTATAACCGCGTATGAGCCTATGAACTATAAGGACGAAAACGGCAAGCTGGTTGGCTTTGATACCGAATATGCCGAGGCGCTTTGTGCGAAGCTCGGCGTTAAGCCAAACTTCATATTTATCAACTGGGATACGAAGGAGATCGAGCTGAAAGCTAGAACCATCGATTGCATCTGGAACGGCCTGACCGTAACGGAGGAACGCAAGGCAAACATGACGTTTACGCAGTCGTATCTTCTGAACGAGCAGGTTGTCGTGATCCGCTCGGCTAACGCCTCCAAGTACACGGATCGAGCGAGCCTGAACGGCGTCTCTGTGGTTGCCGAGGCAGGCTCCGCAGGAGAGACCGCGATCAAGGCCGATCTGTCCGGCGCTGTTTACACCGCCGTAGACTCGCAGGCCAAGGCGCTGCTGGAAGTCAAGGCGGGCACCGCAGATGCGGCCGTCATAGACGCAACCATGGCAGCATCCATGACAGGCGAGGGCACAGATTATGCCGATCTGATCGCCATCACCAGCATGAATCTGACCGCCGAGGAATATGCGATCGGCTTGCGTGTCGGCAGCACCGCCGCCTCCGAATTCAACAAAATCACGAACGAACTGCTGCAAGACGGCACAATGGCGAAAATTGCCGAAAAATATGGGCTCTCGCAGCGCCTGATCACCAAATAGTTTTTTAAAAATAAGAGGGACCTGTTCCGCCGTATACGTCACACGCGTCCCACGGAACAGGCCCCATCTCCTATTTCCCTAAAAAGGATTGTATGTTGTTATGAGCTTTGCTGTTGTTACACAAACGTTGCTGGAAGGATTCCTGAAAACACTTTGGATATTTATCCTTACGCTTGTGTGTGCTGTTCCGCTTGGCCTTGGCATTTCGTTCGGATCCATGAGCAGGTTCGTGCCTTTAAAATGGCTTACTAAGACATTTGTTTGGGCGATACGTGGCACACCGCTGATATTGCAGGTGATCATCGTCTTTTATGGACCCGGCCTTATATGGGGAGGGTCCGCTTTCCCGCGGTTGGAGGCCGTGCTGATCGCTTTTGTGATCAATTACGCGGCTTATTTTTCGGAGATATTCCGCAGCGGCATCGAAAGCGTTCCACGGGGGCAATACGAGGCCGGCCAGGTGCTCGGCATGACAAAACAACAGATTTTCTTTCAGGTGATTCTGTTACAGGTCATCAAGCGCATCGTCCCCCCCATGTCCAACGAGATCATTACGCTGGTAAAGGATACATCGCTCGCCCGGGTGATTGCCGTGCGCGAGATCGTCATGGAGGCCGAGGACTATATCAAGTCCGCCGCAATCATCTGGCCGCTTTTCTATTCCGGTGCCTTTTACTTGCTGTTTTGCGGAATACTAACGCTGCTGTTTGGCTACTTGGAGCGCAGGCTCAGCTATTTCAGAGTTTAAAGGAGATCCATATGTCTGTTTTAGAAGTAACACGCTTAAAAAAAAGCTTTGGGGCTTCCGTTGTGCTTGAAAATATCCATTTTTCGATTGAAAAAGGTGAGTCGCTTGCGATCATAGGCTCCTCAGGGAGCGGCAAAACGACGCTTCTTAGGTGCCTGAATTTTCTTGAAACGCCCGACGAGGGCACGATCAGCGTGAATGGCAGTACAATATTCGACAGCGAAAACCCGCAGCCTCTCTCCGATGAAGAAATTCGTAAACGAAGGCTGCATTTTGGGCTTGTTTTTCAGGCATTCAACCTGTTTCCCCAGTACACGGCGCTTAAAAACATCACGCTTGCATGCGAGATGCTCGCAAAAAAAAGAGCAGATTATAAGGAAAACCGCAGGAGCCTCCTTTCCGATATTGAAGAAAATGCCCGTGCGCTGATGGATCAGGTAGGCCTTTCAAACAAGCTGGATTTTTATCCGCATCAGCTTTCGGGCGGGCAGCAGCAGCGCGTGGCGATCGCGCGGGCACTCGCTTTAAGGCCCGATATTCTTTGCTTTGACGAGCCGACCTCCGCGCTTGACCCGGAACTGACCGGCGAAGTGTTGAAAGTGATAAAAAGCCTGGCTGACAAAAACACGACGATGGTCATCGTCACGCACGAAATGCAATTTGCGCGCGAAGTAGCCGATAAGGTTATATTTATGGATAACGGCTCCATCGTGGAATGCGGTGTGCCCGAGGAGCTATTTTCAAACCCGAAGGAGCAGCG
>JAEZIE010000162.1 GCA_023416175.1 Bacillota bacterium | reverse complement strand
TCCCGCCGGCCAACCCTCTCATAAACGTACTTGAGTATCTGGAGGGCCATCGCCAGCACCGCTCGTGCTTTAATTACAGCAGTTAATCCACATCTGCTGCGCTAATTACGGGTATGTCGTTTTGGTTTAGATATTTGGCGAGGCAGTTGGTGAGAAAGGTATGGTCTTCCACATGCGGCAAATTGGAAACCGTTACCACCGCAACCGTTCCAACGCCTTGTACATAGACGGGAAATCCGCCGCCGCAAAAGACATAGGTCTTACTGTCTAAACCGTGAAAGGGTACATCCTCCCCCGTAATCTTGGATGATAAATACATGCCCAACGAACTCCGTTCGGTATGCATGACCGTATTGAATTTGCGCTGCATCCAGTTTTGATTATTCAGGCTGGTACCTTCTGATCCGTATTGGAACAATATATAGCCGTTCAATTTTCGGATGCAGATGGCTATATCCAAATTTTCGGCCAGGGCTTCTTCAACCATGAGCTTGCCCAAATCCCACGCATCCCGGCTGTTGAAATGTTCAAATTTAAGCAGAGCTTCCTGCTCCCGGACGATTCTATCCAGTTTAGCAACGTTCATCAATAGATCTCCTATTCTTAATCAGATTCGACGGGTAGAATTGCGAATTCATGTGCTATATTCATTATAATCCAAATTCTTTTATCTGTAAAAGACCTACCTTTGCTTGCAGGGGGTCAATCTCGCTCAGCAGTTCTTCTTTATCGGAACTGATTGCGGTATGCGCCGGGGGTCATCTGCGTGTATTTCTTAAACGCTTCGCCAAAGTGGCTCTGCGAGCAAAATTGATAAAACGCGGCGATCTCCGCGAATGTGCTGCTGCTATACCGGATAAAGGATTTCGATTCCTCCACGCGCTTTCTTTGGATATAGGAGAAGAGCGGTTCCCCCGTTTCTTTTTTGAACAGCCCGCAAAGATAATGCGGGTTCACATAGACATGCTCTGCGATTTCCGTAAGCCGCATCGGCTCGCTCAGATGGTTTTCTATATACGTCATCGCCTGACGCACCGTTTGCGAATACTTTGCGTTGCACAGCTGGTTGACACGGGCGGTGAAAACGCGGATCATTTCCCCCTCGAACGGGAGAAGCTGCTCCAGGGTAGTACAGGACTCCATGCGCTGTATGAACGCGTCGCTCAATGTGAACGCCTCGTCCGGGGAAACGCCGCCGGATATGGCCGCACGCGTCATGAACGTGCAGCTTGCGATGAGCGAATTTTTGAGCGAGCGCACTGGGTCGGGCGCAAGCAGGGCGCGCGGCGCCGCATTGATCTCCGCGAGTATGCTCGCGGAGTTTTCCTTATCCCCGTTGGCAATCAATCGGCAGATTTCCTGCTCCAGCGCATAAGGCGGGTGCTGGAACTGCTTCATGCGATAGCCGTAGGTGTTTTCAAAATAGCTCTTTTGTATGCCGTCGTCCGCTGGAGTTATGGTTGCTTTCGAAGCTTCGGGCCTCAGCTTGCCACAAAGCTCTTCCAGAAGTTTTCCTGAATAATAATAGCGGTTGTCGTCCGCAATTGGCAGCGACGAATAGTATTCAAAAAGCGACGGCTTAAGCCATATGGGAAGCGCCTCGCTTCTAATCAGCCGAAGGAGCGCCGTTTCGGTCATAGGCTCGCTTAAAAGAGGGCCTGCGAGCAACAGCTCCCGGTCGTTCAGCATGAGGCAAATGAACCGCTCGTGGTAACGCGTGGCAAGGTACTGTGCGTTCATCGGCTCACCGGAGAAAGGGGGTAAGGCGGAGAGCCGGGTGCCGCCTGAGAGCAGAACGCTTGCCGAGCCTGCATCCGTCGGCAGAGTCTGGCGAGGTTCATTATTCTCGTACCATTCAATGGAGAGCCCCGTCGCGTAGTGATAGGTGCGCATGAGCCTGGAGCGGATATCTATCATGTTAGCGCCCTCTTCTCGTTCGACAATCAGAATATCAATATTATAATATTTATCTGAATATTTTTATATGTTTTTCGAAACAAAATGAGTATACTTTTCTCGTCAAGATAAATACCGGCATGCGGGTTCCTTCAAGACGTTTCTTCAATCTCTTTATCCCTGACAATTGCGCCTTAAGACACAAAACGCCCTGATGTAAAAAAGAAAACTGTTTTACGATTTGCGCCGGAGCCCGGCATGGGCAATGCCCGTGCCGAAAAAGAGCGAAGCCACCGCCCTTCGTATTTTCCGTGCGCGCGGTACGGCAAGGCGGCCCCTAAGGCGCAATACGCCCAATAATTTAAGGAGGAAACCAAAATGAGAAAGTCGCTCGGCATTCTGATGGCACTGCTTATGATCGTATCGCTCTTTGTCGGTTGCACGCAGCCGGCGGTCACGCCCACGGAACCCGCTCCCGCCGCCGAGCCAACAGCAGCCCCCGCTGAACCCACTCAGGCGCCCGCTCCCGTGGAGGTGCCGCGCGTCACAATCAAGTTTGCTGCTCAGGCGGACAGTACCCCGGCAACCCAGGCCGTAATCGACGCTTACAATGCCTCGCAGGAAAAATTCACCGTGGAATGGGTGGATATGACGAACGACTCCAACGCCATGCGCGAGCAGCTCATCACCACATTGAAAGCTGGCTCCGCGGATTACGACGTGATTTCTATGGACGTCGTATGGGCGGGCGAGTTCGCTGCGGCGGGCTATATCGAGCCCATCGACCAGTATATGAAGGACTCGGGCCTTAAGATCTCCCAGTTCAACTCCGGCTCCATGGCGTCCGGCTCCTACAACGCCAAGCAGTACGTGCTCCCATTCTTCCCGGACCTTGGCCTGCTGTATTTCCGCAAGGACATCGTTTCTGCGGAAGATGCCGCGAAGCTCGTCAGCGGCCAGTATACGTTCGAGGACTTCTTGGCCATGGCGACGACCTACAAGGGCCAGGGAGGCACCACGGATGGTTACGTGTTCCAGTCCAGTCTGTATGAGGGTTTGGTTTGCAACCTTGCCGAGTTTACCGCCGGCTGGACCAATGTGCAGGGCGGCCTTGCGTCCATGAAGGCGTTCGTGGATTCGGAGGCAGTGCCCACCGATATTCTCAATTACCGCGAAGGTGAAACCGCCAACAGCTTTGTCAAGGGTCAGAGCGTGTTCGCCCGCAACTGGCCGTACCAGTGGGGCGTCATCAAGAGCGAGGGTACCATCAAGGTGGACCAGGTGGATATCGCGCCCCTTCCCGGCGGCTCTACTGTCGGCGGCTGGCTGCTGGGTATGAACAAGAATTCCGCGAACAAGGAAGGCGCATGGGACTTCATGAAGTTCCTCGCCACCGAACAGGGACAGAAGATCATGTCTACCAAGGGCGGCTACCTCCCAGGCTTTAACGCCCTGCTTGAGGACGCCGATGTGCTCGCTGGCAACGAGATGCTCAAGATGGAAGGCTTCAAGAACGCGCTCTCCACTACCATCGCAAGGCCGGTTTCGGCGGAGTACGCCAAGACGTCCGACGCCATCCAGCAGAACGCGCACAAGTTCCTCTCCGGTTCCCAGACCATAGAAGAGACCGTGGCAGCCGTCAACGCTGCGCTCGGGAAATAACTAGGCATGTATGCCCGCCGGTTAAATAGAAGCGGCTTTACCGGCGGGCAAAAAAAGCAGCCATTGGGTATTCGGGCCCGGTAACGGGCCCGTTCCTGTATACATGGGTTGGCTCAGCCGCGCCAGTGCGTAGGCATGGAAAGGAAAAGCGTATGGTCAAAAAACGGATCACGGCGGGGCAGCTTGCTTTTCTTGCTCCGTTGCTGCTGTTAATCGCGGCGTTCGGGCTCTATCCCATCCTCTGCTCGGTCGTCTATTCCTTTTTTGATTACCGTACGAATGATCAAACCGTATCCGGGCTGTATACGGGCACAAGCTTCAACGCCCGCCTGTTTGCCGAGGACTGCGATTACATCGCCTATTACTTAAGCGATGAGATCACACTCCTCGAGGGCGCGGATAAGGCCGAACTCGAAGCGGTTTCGGCGGAAGCTTCCGCGATGTTTGAAGCTTACAAGGACTCGGAGAAGCCCCTTCCTCTATCGAAAGAGGAGGAGAAAAAGCTGCTTTCGTATATTGACGACGCTGAGTCCCGCATTAACCGCGTGTATGAAGCCAATGTGGACGTTCCTTTCTATAATCGGGATAAAATCGGCATACTCGCGGACGAGATGCGCTCCTGCATTATCAAAAGCAATTTTACCGGCCTCGCCGCGTATGGGGCGCTGTTGCGCGATACGCGCTTCTTTGATTCCTTAGGCCACACCGTACTGTTTACTCTCGTTTCGGTGGCTCTTGAGTTGACGTTGGGCATGGTGCTGGCGCTCATTATGAACAAGGCCATGAAGGGAATCGGCGCAGTCCGTACGGCTGCCCTCGTACCCTGGGCCATCCCCACCGCAGTTTCCGCCCTGATGTGGAGCTATATGTACGACGGAGGCAG
>JAEZIE010000087.1 GCA_023416175.1 Bacillota bacterium | reverse complement strand
AGCTCCTGCTCCGTTTCCGCCCGTTCCACTACGAATACGCTTTTGAGCGGCTCATCGATTCCTGTTATGGAGAACGGCACGGAAACGGCATAGGCTGCGTTGCCGGTCAACTCGCTTTGGCTCTGTGTGAAGCTGACGCCATCTTGAAAGGTTGCGCTGGATACGGCGTCTGCTTCGGCTGCGTCTGCCTGTTCGCTTGTGGCGCCAAGTTTCGCCGCATCCTGTGAGTGGGCGATGTAGGAGCGTTCATCCGTCTGCAGGAACTGGTAGGCAGTCGTATACCCGCCCATGTTATAGGAGAGGGTATTGATGGTATCTACCCGTATGTTACAGCTGGCCACGCCCACAAATTTGCCGCTGCTGTCGAGGATGGGGTTGCTGATGGTGATCGTCAGCACTTCTACGCCGTTGGCAAGCTTGGTTACATACGGCTCCGTCATGTGCGGGTTGAGATTCTTCTTGATATAGCCGTAGTAGTCCTGCAGCTTATATTTGTTATAGTTATTAAGGATATCTATAGAATTTTTATCGCCGTTGCGGTAGGCGAGGAAGGATATGCCGCCCGGTGTGTCGTAAAAGTAGCTATTGGGCTCCCACGCGGAATAAACGGAATAGATCCGCTCGTCGTCCAGGGCGCTGAATAGCACTTCCCGCACAAATTGGATGGTCTGGTCCTTGTCGTCCTGCGTGCTGGCGTTGCCTTCGAGCTGGGAAAAGAATGTCGCCATGGCCTTGGATTGGAATTGCATGGTTTCTAAGTATTCACCCGCAATATCTGCGTTGCTCTTGGCAAGCGCCGCAATGTCCTTTTGCGTAAAGCTGGTCATGGAATTCATGAGCACGGTACGTGCAACCAAAAGCAGCGCAAGCATGACGACAGCAAACATCAGGCTGACGAGCAACGGAATGCGCACAGAGAGCTTTTTAAAAGTCCCGGCGGATGAAACGCGCTTCTTTTTCATAATGAACTCCTTTGTATTGAAAAGTATATTGTACACCGGGCCCAAGCAAAGGGATGCAGGGCCTCAGGTACATACGAAAGGAAGTTTGGATGATCCCGGCTAAGCGTGACGGCGCGTTGCGGACACAGTCCGCATGTTTATAAAGAATGCCGCGTCTTTACACGCAGGGCGCGTTCAGGCAATCCGACTCTTGTATTGCGTATAATATCGTGATATTTCACGAAGGCTTAAGAGGAATTTTGCATAAAAACTCTATTTATGCAGATAAATGGCGCGACTTGTTTCGGCCAAACGGGGGTTTGGGCGTTTATTCAGGGTAAAAGCCGGATGCATCTATGCAACAAAAAAGCGGGAGCGGTTACATGGCAGTTCCCTTATGAAACGGTAGAAATTGTTTTTGCGCAAGCACGGTCAAGAAGTGGCCGCTTCTATTGCGGTATGCTGATGTTGCAAGGGGGAAAAGGCTATGGAACTTCCGGAAACCGTACGGGCAGTCCGCAGAATGCAAGCGTATATCGAACAGCATTTGTTTGAACCCATTACGCTCCATCAGCTTGCCAACGCCGCAGGGTATTCGCCCTACCACAGCGCGCGCATGTTTCAGGCGCATACGGGCAAAGCGCCGTTTGCGTACCTGCGCGCAAGGAGGCTTTCTCGCGCCGCGCTGTATTTGAGGGATCATGAGGCACGCGTACTGGATGTTGCGCTCGATTTTGTGTTTGACTCGCATGAGGGGTTTACCCGCGCGTTCACGCGTGCGTTCGGGCTGCCCCCCAAAAGGTACAGCGCGACAACGCCACCCATCCAACTGTTCCTGCCCTACCCGGCTTCGGAATACCCCCTGGTGAAAAAAGAAAAGGGAGTGAAAAGTATGGAAGAAAAGAAAGACCGCACCATATTCGTGCAGGTCATCGAGCGTCCGCAGCGAAAAGCGCTCGTTCGCCGGGGCGTAAAAGCAAAGGAGTATTTTGCCTACTGCGAGGAGGTCGGTTGCGATGTATGGCCGATGCTGGTCAGCGTAAAAGAGGCGCTCTACGAACCTGTGGGCATGTGGCTGCCCGAAGCATTGATCAAACCCGGCACCTCTAAGTATGTGCAGGGCGTGGAAGTCCCGGTAGACTATGCAAATGCCGTACCCGAGGGGTATGAGCTGATGGATCTGCCTCCCTGCAAGCTGATGGTGTTCCAGGGTGCACCCTATGACGACGAGGTGTTTATGGAAGAAGTCGGGTATGTTATGGAGGCGATGGACCGCTACGATCCAAAGCTGTACGGCTTTACCTGGGCGGATGACGATGGTCCGCGCATCCAGCTGGCGCCGCAGGGTTATCGTGGGTATATCGAGGCGCGGCCTGTGCGGAGTTTATAACGTCAGCAAAAGCAAGGGCAAACAAGAAGCCGGACATTGTGTCCGGCTTCTTGTACTATTAAACCTACTTGAGGGTTTTAAGGTATCGACGCTTCCAGCGTCGGCGGTTATTTTTTTGGTTTGGGGAAACTACGTTTCCCCAAACCCCTTCCCAAAATCACTCGTGCTTAGGGGGCGCGGGGGGCGGAGCCCTCCCGCTATAGAATAAAAAAATCCATCGTCGCCGCCGCAGGCGGCGATACCTCACGAAAACATGGATAGATGTGAACGCCTAACAAAATCACCGCTCCTCAACATTTACAACCACAGCTTTAGGCCGGGTCATGGCCTCGATAGAGTATCGTACGCCCTGCGTACCCATGCCGGAGGCCTTTACGCCCAGGAAGGGGAAGTGATCCGGCCCGCGCTCGGTCTTGTTGTTGATCTGCACCGTACCCACCTCCAGGCGGCTCGCAATATGGAAGGCCAGGTTGATGTCGTGCGTGAATACGGAGGATTGCAGGCCGTATTCCGACCTGTTCGCGATCCCGATCGCTTCCTCAATGCTGTGTACGCGCAATATGGGGAGGACGGGGCCAAAGGGCTCCTCCCAGGCCAGGCGCATGTCGGTGGTCACATGGTCAACAAGCGTAGGATAATGGATGTTGCCCTCGCGCCGGTTGCCGGTGAGTACCTTTGCGCCCTTTTCTATGGCGTCGTCAATCAATTCCTGTACATAATCCGCTGCCTTTGCGCTGATCAGTGGGCCGATCACGGCGTCGCTTCTCGGGTCGCCCACGGTAAGTTTTTGGATGCGTTCCAGCAGAAGCGGGGCAAGCCGGTCGGCGACCGAATGAGGAGCAAGAATACGCTTGACCGCCGTGCAGCGCTGCCCGGAATAGGAATAAGCGCCGGAAACGATGTTGTCCGCCGCAAAGGCGAGATCTGCGTCGTCGAGCACAATGGCTGCGTCCTTGCCGCCCAACTCCAGCATCAGCGGAACCATGCCCGCGGCCTGGGCGATATGCCGCCCAACCTGGGTGCTCCCCGTAAAGTTGATGAACTGGATGCCCGGATGGGCCACAATATAGTCGCCAATTTCGCTTCCTCGGCCTGTGACGGTGTTCAATACGCCTGCGGGAAGGCCCGCCTCCTGAAATACCCGTGCAAGATACAGGGCGCTGATCGCCCCCTGCGTGGGGGGCTTAAGCACCACTGCGTTGCCGCCGATGAGCGCAGGAGCTATCTTGGAGACGGAGAGATTGATGGGGTAATTGAACGGGGAAATGGCGAGTATCGTGCCAAGAGGCACGCGTTGCACATATGAAACCTTGTTTTTGGAGCCGCCGGGGAAGTTGCCGCCGCCAATCGCCTCGCCCTGCAGGCTTTTGCCCACATCCGCCGTATACCTTAAAAAATCCGCCGTCCGAACGACTTCCGCCACAGAGGATTTTTTATCTTTTGCGATCTCCATGGTCAGCACGTCCCCAATGGTTTCCGCATGCGCGTCCAACAGGTCCGCCGCGCGGTAAAACACATCCGCGCGTTTGTACACCGGCGTGTCCGCCCATTTTTGAAAGCCCGCCTTGGTCGCCTGTATGGCGGCGTCCACCTCCGGCTGGGACATAGAAGGAATTGTGCCTAAAAACGAGCCGTCCACAGGGGAGTGGATGGCGATCGAAGCTTTGGTGCCGGAAGTTACCCATTCGCCGTTTACGAGGTTCTTATATTCTTTTTCCTGCGTGCAGATTACGTCAAATAACATGAATTTGCGCCTTTCCGTTTCCGTGTTACCGGAAACATGAGCCTTTTGCATTATATCTTACCCACGGGGGCGGTATGCTCAACATCGAAGCGATAAAAAAGCCCTGCGGGTAGTTCCGCAGGGCTCACGCTCATGAAGTCTTACAATGTTTAATACTTGCCGAACTCCGTGGAGTCTTCGAGCAGGATACTGGGGGCTTCGGGCAGCGTCTGCGGCGTTTGTACAGGTTCCTTTGCGCCCATACGTCTTTTTCTGGGCGCTTCGGGTGCGGGAGCCTCCTCAACCGGCTTCGCTTCCTGCAGTCGGAATTGTGCCACCATGGATTTCAAAAGCTCTGCCTGGCCGGAAAGTTCTTCGCTTGCGGCGGCGGCTTCCTCCGCGGTTGCGGAGTTGGTCTGCACCACGTCGGAAAGCTGGTCGATACCGCGGTTGACCTGTGCAATGCCCGTCGCCTGCTCGTTGGAGGCTACGGCAATCTGGCCAACGAGTTCCACCGTCTTTTCCACACCCGTGACGATGCTTGCAAGCGAGGCCGCAGTGCTGTCCGCAATCTTTGTCCCGGCTTCCGCCTTTTTGACGGAACCCTCTATCAGCACGGTGGTCTCCTTTGCAGCCTGAGCGCTACGGGAAGCAAGGTTCCTGACTTCTTCCGCCACTACGGCGAAGCCGCGCCCATGCTGGCCGGCGCGGGCGGCTTCCACCGCTGCGTTGAGCGCCAGAATATTGGTCTGGAACGCGATGTCATCAATCACCTTGATGATCTTCCCGATATTCTCGGAAGCTTCATTGATCTCCTGCATCGCACGCTGCATGTTCTGCATATGCTCGGTGCCCTTGGCGGCTTCTTCTTTGGCGGCAATGGAAAGCTCGTTGGCGCGACTTGCGCCCTTTGCGTTTTCTTTTGTCTGTGCGGCGATCTCGGTAACGGTCGCAGTCAATTCCTCAATTGCGCTCGCCTGTTCCGTAGCACCCTGGGAGATACTTTGGCTGCCCGCCGAAACCTGACGTGTACCGGAGGCCACCTGGTCCGCCGCGATGTTAATACCCGAAAGCGTGCTGTTCAAGGAGGCGAGAATGTTGTTGATGCTGTCCTTGAGCGTAACGAAATCGCCATGGAAATCGGAGGTAATCTCCTTGGAGAGGTCCCCTTCGGACACAGCCTTTAATACCGATGCGACATCGCCGATGTAGCGGTTGAGCGCGTCCATCGTCTCATTGAATGAATCGCGTATCAGCGCGAACTCGCCCTGATATTCCTTTTCAATGCGCACGCCAAGGTTGCCGCGCTGGAGCTGCTGCAGCATGTCGATGATTTCCACCACCGGCTCCACGATGGCGTCGAGTGTGCTGTTGATGCCCTCTACCAGGCGCTTGTATTCGCCCTTGTGCTGCCCCGCATCGGCACGTTCTTCAAGATTGCCCTGCACGGCGGCTTCCGTAAGCAGGATGGAATCGGAAACCAGCGTACGGATGGTGTTGCGGATACCGTTGACGGCGTTATAAAGATCCAATAACTCGTCGCGGGATTTCAGTTTGATATCCGTATCCAGGTTGCCGTTTTGTACATCCATGGAGAACTGCACGATCTTGCCTACTGGGGAGAGCGCGCGCCGCATGAGCAGCGAAAAGAGCACCAGGAATACCAGCACAAATCCAATCAATCCCAGACGTACAAGGCCGAGCATATTTGTGAGTGAGGCGAGCGTTTCGGCCTTTTCCACCACAAACACGCTGATGAGGTGCTTGTCCAATCCGGTAATCATGGAAGGCATCAGCACAACAAGGGCTTCCTTGCCGCTTTCTGCGCTCTTGCCCTTGGTCAAAATGGCGTCCTTTCCGGTGGAGGCGCTGATCATCTCGGCCGAGCTCACTTCGTCGGTTGCCTGGTAGGCGGCGCCAATCAGTTCCGGCTTTTGCGAATGGGCTATGTAGTGCTTGTCTCCGGTCAGTATAAACTGATAAGCGGTGGTTAGCTTGCCCATGTCATAGTCTAGCTTATTGATCGTATCAATCACGATGTCGCAGTTGGTTACACCCACACATTCGCCGGCCGCGTTGATGATGGGGTTGCTGATGGATACAAGCCAAACCTTCTGGCCGTTGCTGAGCGTATATTCGTACGGTTCGGTAATATAGGCCCGCTTTGTCTCCACCGCAATGGTATAATAGTCCGCAGTACTATAATCCTTATAATCGTAAAGGGTTTCCTGTTTTACGGTGCCTCCGTCACGATAGGCATAAAAAGAGAGGCCATCGGGCGTATAGGGAAAAAATTTGTTGGGTTCAAAGGCTGCGTATGCGCCGAATATGCGGCTATCCTCCAAAGCGCCAGAGAGAACGCTGCGGATGACGGGGATAACATTGTTGCTATCCGAATTACCCTTGACGTCCTCCTCCATTTTAGAAAGCATCATGGCTAACGTTCTGGACTGCGTTTGCATCGCCTCGAAGTAATCCCGCGCCAACTGTGCATTGTTTCTTGCAAGAGCGGTGATGTCCTCATGCGACCGATCAGTCATATAGGAAGTCAATACGGTCTGAACGACGCTTAGCGCAAGAATTGCAATAACAAGTAAGAAGACGGCGAGTTGTGCAGGAATTTTGATGTATAGCTTTCTTGCTAAGGTGGCAATGCCGGCTTTTGTGCCGGCCTGCGACGGCTTCCTTTTGGGAGCCTTTGGCTTGATTTGCTTCATGCGGCACCTCTTTATCCTTTTTGGGGCTACTAAATGGTATCGTGATAAATCTTAAAACATTTAGCGATTATTTGGGGTTATATTCCAGATTTCTTTCATGATGTTTTAAGAATTGGAAAAAATCTGAGGGCAAAACTGACGAAAAATTTAATCTTTCTTTAATTGAAGCGCGGGGGCGCACATGGTAAAGTATGTATGGAATTGGCATGCCTTGGAGGCAAAATACACGCTATCCTGCAGGAACGGATTCCGGTAAATGGATGGCCCACACACAGGAGGAACCATGCGGATTACAATGCAAAAATATCACGGTTTGGGCAACGATTATTTGATTTATGATCCTAGGAACAACGCGCTTGCGTTAACGCCGGCTCGCATCCGTTTGATTTGCGACAGGAACTTTGGCGCAGGCTCGGATGGCATACTCTACGGCCCCGTGTTTGACGGGGAACGCGTTTGGGTCAAAATCTACAACCCCGACGGCGGAGAGGCGGAAAAGAGCGGCAACGGCGTTCGCATTTTCTCCAAATACCTCAAAGACGCGGGATATGTGAAAGAACAGCGGTTTATGCTTTCCACCCTCGGCGGGGATGTGGATGTGGAATATTTAAATGAAAGCGGCGACCTCATGAAGGTGCTCATGGGCAAAACCACGTACCGCAGCGGAGAAATACCCGTGGCGGGGGAGGACCGTGAGGTCATTGACGAGCGCATGACGTTTGACGGGGAAGAATACCGCGTGACATGCCTTTCCATCGGCAACCCGCACTGTGTGATCCCCATGGAGGAAATCACAAAGGAGAAAGCCTCTGCGCTGGGCCCCCATGTGGAGCGCGCGCCGCAGTTTCCCAACCGCATCAATGTACAGCTTCTAAAAGTGCTGGACCGGCGTAACATTCAAATAGAAATTTTTGAGCGCGGCGCCGGGTATACGCTCGCTTCGGGCAGCAGCAGCTGTGCCGCCGCAAGCGCGGCTTACAAGCTGGGTCTGGTGGATCGGGAGTTGACCGTTCATATGCCCGGCGGTGAACTTTTGATTAGCATATTGCCCGACGAATCCGTATATATGACAGGCAGGGTTCAAAGCGTAGGCGAAATGACGCTTGCGGAGGAATTTATATTGGAACTGACGCAATTGCCGTAAGGCAGGGAGTCTGATTTTATAAAGAAGAAAGAAGGATTGGGATATGAAGAAGACAATCGGCGTGACAGCGCTCCTGCTTGTGGTATTGCTTGCGCTGACCGGCTGCTGCGGCTTTGGGCGGCGTGCTGTGGAGCGCGCGGCCGCCCGCGTGGAGGGGCCGCATACCACTGTAACTGCAGAAGGCCAGGAGGGAACAGGGCCGTATTCGCTCTACATTCGCGGGCTGGTGTTTCTGTCTAAGGACGATGTGACGCTTACCGTAAAACCTGCGAATGGCGCGCCGCGTGTGGAAGTGGACTGCGCTAAGGAACTTGTTGAAAAACACGGGCTTACGGCGGAGATTACAGGCGATAAAATCACGGTGCAGGCGGACGGATCGCGCACATTTCTTACAGACTCCTTCCATGTGACCGTGTACGCCCCCTGCGAGTACATCAAGGTGGAAGGGGATTATGCGCTCGATGTGGATGCCACAGGCGTCCCACGCTTCGGGCTGGAGGTTGCCGGGGCTGCAGACGGAAAAGTGACCAATCTCTCCGTGGAGAAAACCGTGCTGGTGGTGGATGGTGCGGCGAGTTTGGCGCTTTCTGGAACTTCGGATGCGTTTACCTGTACGCTCAACGGCGCGGGTACCGTTGAGGCAAAAGAGCTCAACGCCAAAGACGTGAAGCTGACCATCAACGGCGCGGGTACCATTCAGGCAACCGCAACGGACACTCTGGCCGCGCAGATCAACGGAACCGGCACCATTTCATACTATGGCGATCCGGATAAAGTCTCCCAGCAAATCAACGGCATGGGTACCATTCGGGCGGCAGAGTAAAGGAACAGAATTACCGTTTCATGTACGAAAAGGGGGGAGGGAGACCTCCCCCTGCTTGCTCGGTTGAAAAGTACGTACTCAAGCTGAAACGCTGGCCCCGCAAGCCGGGGCAGAATCAAAAGAACAGCGATACCGCGCAATAGACAAGAAGCAGCGCCATGATGGCGTTGATCACCTTCGCATGCCGCGCAAACAGCTTTTGAAACACGGAGCCAAATGCCGCCCAAATGAGAGTACTCATCATGCAGATCACGGACATAAACAGCGTGAACAACAGCAGGATAGAAGGATCGCGATAATACGGAAGAATGTAGGCCGATGCCGCAGTGATACCGTATATGATGCCCTTGGGGTTGACAAACTGCAAGGCGACGGCGGTCCAAAATCCCGTGTGCGCCGTATCGCTTTCCTTGATTCCGTTGCTCCTGTATGTTTTGTAGGCAAGGTACAGGATATAGATTGCGCCCAGTATCAACATATAGGGCTTAATGGCGGGAATCACGGTATAAAGCAGCGTGCTGAACAAAAAGCTGAGTGCCATGATGGGAGCGAATCCTACCGCTACGCCAAAACAGAACGGCACGCTCTTTTTTAACCCCAAACGGCTTGCGTTACCCATGGACATGATGTTGTTCGGCCCCGGCGTGAATGTAGCCAGCATCACATATGCCAGGAAGTTTGGAAAACTGAACATTGCCCGTTTTCTCCTTGCCCTAATTGTGGTATACTATCCAATACGAAATGTGCGACATATTGGATGTGCTGTATATTGTATTCTTTGTGCAGCATATTGTCAACAATTTTTGGAGGCAGCATGGACGTTACAGGTATGGTAGCAACCAACCTCAGGACCTTACGGGAGGAACGTAAGCTGAGCCTGGATGCTGTTGCAAAGCTCACCGGCGTATCTAAGAGCATGATCGGGCAGATCGAGCGTGGTGAGGTCAACCCCACCATCAGCGTGTTGTGGAAAATTGCAAACGGGCTCAAGATTTCGTTTTCCGCGCTTTTGGAAAAGCCCGCGCAACAGATGCAGGTCATCAAAAACGGAACCTTGCGGCCCATGATGGAATGCGGCGGCGGCTTTATCAA